>JAIXVG010000312.1 GCA_027483145.1 Planctomyces sp. | reverse complement strand
GCTGGCACGCATACCGCGGCTCAACACGAACGATTAAGTCGCCACAGCCAAGTGCTGCGGCGGAGTGAGATAATACCCCCCGTGAAGAAACTGTCAACGTACCGCACAGGAAATTTCACGACAGTTCCGATTCAGTTCGGAACATAATCCACAACTCGTTACCTGTAAAAGCTTTACGATTCACAATCCGCCACCACCCGACCATTCGCTATCTTCAGCCGACCCGACGCAAATTGCCGAATCCCCTCGGGAAGGGCGTCGCATTCGGCCGCAAACACGCGGGCAGCCAGCAAATCGGGCGTGTCTCCGTCCAGAACCGGAACCACCTTCTGCAAAATAATCGGGCCGTGGTCGTATAGGTTGTCTACAAAATGGACTGTGCAGCCACTCACCTTCACCCCTCGCTCTAGAGCCGCTTCGTGCACGCGGTGTCCGTAGTACCCCCAGCCGCAAAAGGCGGGAATCAGCGATGGATGAATGTTGATCACCCGGTCAGTGAAGTCCTCTGGGACGGTCAATAAAGATAGGAAACCGCCACAGACAACCAAATCAACTCGTGACTCGCGCACCAGGCGGAAAATCTCTTCGCTGAAGCTTTCGACATCCTCGAAGGCCTTCCGAGGAATGATTTCACATCGCAGGCTTAGCTCGCGACATCTTTCGATTCCTCCACAGCCAGGGCGACTGGCGATCACTAGCGGAATCTCCGCCTGCAGTGAGGCGTCATTCATCTTGTTCACCAAGTTGACCAATGTGGTCCCGCCACCAGAAATCAACACAGCAAGGCGAATCGGCCGATCAATCGGAGCCTCAATGGGGCGGCGTTCAGTCATCAGACCATCCAGTCAACAAGACACTTCACGGCTAATCAGTATTGCACAACGAAACCGCTGCACAGCCCGATCACATTCTACAGCATGTTGAACGTAATAAGCAGGTATTACAGGACGTAGCCCTTTCCATCGAAGCTCACCCGCTCGATGCGAAGCAACCACCGTATCACCGAGCAGCAAAGAAGGCCCGGGCTAAGCCCTTATCGATGGTTCGCGTCGGGTCGTTATCAAGCTTCAGCGCACTCCCCACAATCAGCCCTCCTGCCAGCTTGGTTAGCTCGGGTAACGTTGAAGCAGTCACTCCACTTCCGACCCACACACGGGCTGGTCCAGCGGCCTGCTTTGCCTCTTCGATATCAACCCGTCGAGCCGGGGCGCCAGTCGCGACACCCGTCACAATCACCCCATCAGCCATCCCGCGCTTCACCAGATCTTGAACTTCATCTGACAGTTCTCGTGCAGCTAACGGCGCAGAATGCTTCACGTTCACATCTGCCAGTACTTGAATCTCGCTGGCCCGTAACGCCCCCCGCAGCCGCAGAACGTCGTGAGCACATCCTTCGAGTAGCCCCTGATCAGCAACCCTTGCCCCGCAAAGCACATTGATTCGCACGAACTGGGCACCCACCCCTACCGCAATCGACAGCGCAGCAAGGCCATCATTCCGCAACACGTTAATCCCCAGCGGCAACGACACATGTCGTTTTACCGCTGCGGCTACTGAGGTCATACAGGCAATGGTGATGGGAGGAACTCTGCTAGGAAAAAAGGGGGTATCGCCGAAGTTTTCCAACATCAGCCCGTCAGCCCCACACTCGGCCAGCGTGTCTGCATCGGCCAATGCGCGACTGGTGATCTCCGCCAATGACAACTCGGAGCGAGGCGAGCCAGGCAACGGAGCCAGGTGAATCATTCCTACCACGGGGCAGGCTATTCCCCGCCAGGGATCAACGTCTGTAAAAATCACGCACTACTCCAATATCAACAGGTTTCGTGACGAGCAGTAACCAGCCCAGCTGTTATTCGCGTCGCAATCACGCACTTATTCTACCGGATGATCACCGGCCCGATCTTTGCTGGGTACCTCTTCGCCGATCACCTCTTCGCTGGCCAGCGGGTCATCATCCGCCGATTCGCCTCGGAACTCTGTTTCCAGAATCGCCGCATCGTAACCTTGTTCCTGCAGGTACCGCACCACGATTGCCGAATAGCCATGCGTCACCAAAACTCGCTCACAGCCGGTTTGCCTTATGGCCAACATCAAGCCGGGCCAGTCGACATGATCGGACACCACAAACCCTCGTTCAATGTTGCTTCGACGGCGGGCACCTCGAATTGCCATCCATCCGGAAGCAAACGCATGGGCCACATGACCAAACTTACGCGTCCACGGCGTCCCCTGCACCGAAGGGGGCGCAATCACAATCCCCCGATTAAAGTCGGCCTCCAAAAGCCCGGAATGAACCTTCTGGGTGGGTGGTAACTTGATGCCCGCAGCCCGATAGGCGTCGTTCAATATCTCGACTGACCCATGCGTATAAATCGGCCCTTGCGTTTCATCCAGCAGCCCAATCAGGCGTTGCGCTTTGCCTAACGAATAGCCCATCAAGAGGCTGGTTCGCCCTTCCTGCTGATTGTCGCGCCACCACTGAACTATCTGATCCTTAATCTGGTCTTGTGAAGGCCAGCGATAAACGGGGAGGCCAAACGTCGATTCGGTAATAAACGTATGACAGCCAACTGGCTCGAACGCGTGGCACGTCGCATCGGGTTCCAGCTTATAGTCCCCGGAGACAACCCACACCTCCCCCTGATGTTCAACTCGCACCTGAGCCGACCCCAGCACATGCCCAGCCGGATGAAACGAGACATGAACGCCGTTCATCGTCAAGTTGGCCCCAAAGGCAAGCGTATCAATCTCCGCGCCAGGCCCCATTCTCGACTGTAGCACGTACCGCCCCGGCTCGCTGCACAAGTACCGCCCCATCCCGCGTCGGGCATGGTCAGAATGGGCATGCGTAATGACCGCCCGCGCAACAACACGCCAGGGATCGATATAAAAATCCCCGACTTCGCAATACAGTCCTGCGGGTGTTACTCGTAACAGCGGTGCCATAAAACCTTCAAGCGACCATCAATTGAATGTGACTCATGACGACGATCGAACATCAGCTTCGTCGGCTCATGCACTCGATCTGTGCTAAGAAGCGGTCTTGAAACTCCAGCCGAGCCGACGTTTCCTAAAAGAGAGTTTGAAACCACTTATTGACAAAGAAACGACTAACACTCGGCCGACTCACCTCTTCGAACTCAGACCGATTTGGCCTCAGATAAAGCAATTCCTCTCCGTTCGAGGAGCTTTCCCGTTCGCCAAGACTGCCAAGTCACCATAAATTGCCATCCACTCATCGTCGCATTAAGTTTTTACCAATTCAGCAGATCGTGAAAAATGCTGGTGACCCCATTATCGACTTTGCAAGTCACTGCGTATGATACCCGCACTGGCAGACTCTTGCCGACCCAGCGCTTGATGAAGATGAATATGGAGACCGATTGCAATGAGCCAGTTCCGATTATGGATGCCGACATCCTCAGCTCACCTTCTTTTTGCTGCACCTCGGCAGTTAGTGCTGTTCATCGTCCTTCTCGGGCTAATCGGCACGCAAACAACGGGACCTGCTAACGCCCAAACTCCCGCTGCCCAAACCACTCCTGCCTGGCGCCCCGGCCAACTCACAGAGCGGGTCTATCGCGACGAAGCAGGCGATCACAAATACCAAGTCTTCATTCCGCAAGGCTACAACTCTCAAAACAAATCACCGGCAATCGTGTTTCTGCATGGTGCAGGTGAACGGGGCAACGATGGAGCCAAGCAAGCGAAAGTCGGCATTGGCCCCTACCTGGTTGCCAATCCCAGTCTTTGCCCGTTTGTGGTCGTATTCCCACAGGCCGAAGATACGACCGGCCGCGCCTTAGGGAGCTGGTCAGCCGAAACCGCAGACGGCCAGCGCGTCCTCAAAATTCTCGATGAAGTCACCACACAAGCTAACCTCGATGAATCGAAGATTGCCCTCGTCGGCTGGTCGATGGGGGGGTACGGCGCCTGGAACCTCGGCTCAAGCACACCCAACCGCTGGTCTGCAATCGTGCCCCTGTCGGGAGGGGGCGATAACGATCTGGTGGCCAAGCTGGTCGGCAAACCCGTATGGGCCATTCATGGAGAAACCGATTCTCTCGTACGTCCCACCGAGTCGCGGCGGCTAACCACTGCCCTGCGCGAAGCAGGGGGCAACGTCACCTACACCGAACTAACAGGCGTCGGCCACGATCTGTTCGCCAAGGTCTTTGCGCAGCCCGCATTCTATAAGTGGCTGCAAAACCCGGAGGCTGATGTCCCAGACCTGAATACCCTTCCCGCGTCCGGGCTGGCCGCTGCCCCCCTTCCCTTCCGACCCGTGATGGAAATTCCTAACGCAGCCACTGTTCGAGTGGGAAACGAAGTCTTGCGTGCGCTGTCGTATACGGCTGCCAATCGGCTGCCTGCGAACGCACTCTCTGGTCTCCTGGCCGACATGTACGACAGCACCAGCGTGCAAGGCCGCTCGTTCTCGATTCAATTCTCCGGGCTTTCGTACAACGGCCGAGTCGACCGCGTTCAAATTCGAGCCGTAGGGACCGAGCGACTCAATGTCTTGCTCAGCCTTAGCAACATCACGCTGACAATTGGTGGCACCTATGTTTCGGGTGCGCGGCATGCTGCCCAAACGGGTCCCATTAACATCGTCATTGGCCATGTTCGCCCCGTTGCCCTCAGTGTCGATGTCACTCCCTACCTTGATGGACAGCGAATTCGCTTTAGTTCGGTCGGAGCCAGCTTTCAGATTCCGCCCGATAACTGGTATATCACCCAACCAGCAGGTATCTCGGTTCAAGGCTTTGGCATGACCGAGGAAGCGGTCTCCAGCGGCTTGACCAGCGGGCTATACGGTGCTCGCTCTCGTATTGAAAACGAAGTCGTCAAAGCGGCCCCCACCGTGGCAGCCCAGCTCGAACAGCAATTCCAGCTTCTCGATCTGGGGCCGTTTCTGGCTCAGCTTTGGCCACTTCCTGTTTACCAGCCTCGCCTGCGTGCCAAGCCCCAGCAAATCTCGACCGATGCGAGCGGCGTCTCGCTGGTCCTTGCGGTCGAAGCCAGCTCGTTCGATCCCGCGCTTCTCAATCAGCCATTCAAACGAGTTGCCCCAGCCGGTGCAGGAATCACGTCGGTGCCGCTCGACGATAAGTTTCACGTTGCCATCTCTCCCAGTATGTGGAGCGCACTCTCTGGCCAGATGATCGATGAAGGCCTGGCTCGGATTGATGTCCTCGATATCCCGCACGATCAATTTGGAAAACTGGCCGATCGCGAAACGCTGTCTACCGCCATCCCCGCATTGCGCGAGTTCCCTGCAGAGCACGAACTGCGAACCGAGTTCACGCTGAAGCAACCGTTGTCGGTCGAAGGAGGCCGCGAAGGGGCGTCCGGGGCCGAGCTCGACTTTGTCCTCCCCAAAGCCAGCTTGCTTGTTTCAACTCGCAAGCCGGGTGCTGGCAGCCAGTGGGCCCCGTTCGCTGAAGTCGATCTGCAGATGAAAGAGACCCTGGCCGGCCGCTTGCTAAAGCCAAACTTTGTCGACCGCAAGCTAGAGGTTGCCTGGAAAGGGAACAGGCAAATCAACGGCGAAGGGAGGCTCCTTGCGAATACTGACGTGGCTAGCAAGGAAGTGGATGGAACGAACCTGGCTGCCCTGTTTGCCACCGCCTGGGGTGGGTGGACCGATCAAAGCCTGGCCATCGCCACCACCGTTCCCGACGTCGACCTCGGCTTCACACGCTTAAGGCTCGAAGACTTCACCGCAGCCGGAAACGTACTGGCCGCCAAGTTCACCATTCCCAAGATTCGCATCACGAACTCCAGTCCTGAAAAGTTCGTATATGAAACAAAAGGCCCGTTCAGTCCCTGGGGCGGCCCATTTATCCTGGAACCAGGCAAGTCACACGAATACGACTTACCCTATCCACTGACCTATCGCCCCAGCAGCACCTCAAAAAGCGAGGTCTACTCCCTCCTCGTCGGCTCCCATTCCGAATACCGCGTCCCCCTCACTGGCGGTAGTCCGCGGCTATTCCAAGCCAAACGCTAAGAAAAGGTGTCAGGAACCTTTTTAACTGAATGCAATTCATGGAAGGTACGAACTTGTGTTCCACTGGCTATGCCAGTGTTCTTTGGGTCAAGCTTGCCCTGCTCGGCTTTGAGCCAGCAACCGCCCCGGATCACCCGGTTGAGACTCTATTCAGGCGCAATCGCACCAGTTCCGCCCGGCTCTGCTTGACTTGTCTTGCGACGGCTCCAGCTAGTTGGAAACCCCTGGGGAACTCAGGGCCACGCGGAAGCCGACGTAGTTGGAGCGAGTATCCGGAGGAAAATGAAAGGCCCGGCTCCCTGACTTGCCTGTCACTGCGGGCGTCAACCAAGCGCCGCCGCGGATCATTCGGCTGTAGCCATCCTTTGCGCCAGTGGGATCGCTGACCGCGCCCTCGAGGTAATCACCGGCCCAGTCGCTGCACCACTCCATCACATTTCCGTGCATATCATACAGACCCCAGTCGCTCATATCCTTCTTGCCGACCGGCTGCGACAGGCCTTTACTGTTCGAATTGAACCAGCCGTAGTCATTAGCTAATTCCAGCCCTCCAAACCCGAAGGGCGCGTTACTGCCTGACCGGCAGGCGTACTCCCACTCCGCCTCCGTCGGTAAACGATACTCCCGACCGGCCGCCCGCTCTTCGGGCAACTCCGAAAGCCTCTTGCAGAATTCGACAGCATCCTCCCATGAAACCTGATCGACGGGATGATTCGAGCTATCAACGCCATTGACCTGATCACCTTGAAAGTAACTCGGGTTGTTGCCCATTATCTTCAGATACTGGGCCTGAGTGACCTCGAAAGCGCCCAGGAAGTAGTCCCGAGTGAGTGTGACTTCGTGCCGAGGCTCCTTAAACCGGTAACCCTCTTCTTGAATCCCCGAGCCCATCAGCAGTTCCCCTTTGGCAATCAGCATCAGCTTCATGCCGATGCTGTTGGTCATTCCCTTAACTGCCTGTGCCTCTAAGGATTCAGCACCGCTCAGGCGAGCTCGCTCATTCGCCGCCTCGGCAGCGGCGGAAAGTTGTTTTGACGCGTTCAAGATCGGGAGGACCTCTTTAGGTCCCTGACCTCGAAAATGAATCCTCATTTCGGAGAGGTCGATTTGCACTCGCGCGTCTACTACACCGGCCCGTTTTAGGTGAACGTTCCACTCGTTCCGTTTCACCTCGGTGTATGCTACTTCCCCGCTCTTCCAGCTCTTCGGGCCGGCTTGCTCGAACGACTGCTCGGAGGATGAGCCCTGATAGGTGATCTTCGAGACGTTGCGACCGGTGATCTCGGGGTCGATGGCTGACTTCGAAACCTCTACCGGCCAGCTATTGCGGACAATCCGGACCCCGATACTGAAGCATTGACTAGCCCCCTGCCACCGATAGCTACGGGTCGCCAGTCTGCAGCGGGTGGCTTCCTTGAACCAGCAGCCCCCCCGGATCACCCGATCCGCACCTATGTCGTTCGCAATCGGATCCGTTCCGCCCGGCAATTCCTCGTAGTAGCAGTCCTGAACCCACTCCCAGGCACTCCCGTTCATGTCGTGCAGGCCCCACGCATTCGCCTTCTTCGTGCCTACCGGCTTCGGATAACCGCCGCTGTTTCCATCGTGCCACGCCACCTCATCAAGACTGCCTCCGGGGTACATTCCTGTCTCACCCGCTCGCGCAGCGTATTCATACTGCGCTTCGGTCGGCAAAGACATCTTTCCGCCATCCTCGCTCCCAAGGTTGGCATTGACCTTCTCCATAAATACGTGGGCGTCATCCCAACTGACGCCCACGATGGGGAGATTGGGACCTTTGTTTTTCTCCGGGTGAGGCTTACCGTAGGGGCCGATGCCATCCAGTGGATTGCTCCCCATCACCGCCGCCCACTGCGACTGGGTCACTTCGGTTTTTGAGATCCAAAAGCCCTTGCTCAGGGTGACTTTGGCCTGATCTTCTCTGCTTTCCCTCCCCTCCTCAGATGGCGGGCTCCCCATCACAAACTCACCCGCTGGGCACCAGCAAAACGTCATTTTTACACCGGGCACGATCTCGAACTCACGCTCCTCACCGGCACGGTTCCCCTTGAGCTTTACGTAAGCCTCGTCACCAGCGGTATCGACGATGTCTGACTTGGCCACTTTCTCTTGTGCCGTTGCTAGGATTGCCATGGCAACAATGACAGCGAGTGTTTGCGCTAGTGCTCTCATCTTTGTCGCTCCGTTCAGTTGTTTTGCATTTCTGTCTAAACCCAAAGTGGGTGACGAACATGAATTCGCTGAAATCAACGTCGCGGATTCAAAAGAGATTTGCTTCTTGAAACAAATTGCCGATGGTTTTGCTTGATTTTCGATTTAATTTTGAATCCGCCGACGAGATCTCAGCGAATGCAATGAGGAGCTGCTCAGGAATGTCGACAGACTGGTTTTTCTAACTTGGAAGCATTTGAGCCAATCAGAATGGGAATCTCAACATGAAATCGTTGCTTGCTAGTATCGTGAGTTGTGGAGTTGTCTTGGGAACCTCGGTGTTTGCGGTTGCCGAAGACAAAAAGGATATTGTGGATACGGCGGTAGGTGCGGGTAGCTTCAAGACGTTGGTCGCAGCTGTGCAAGCTGCCGACCTCGTTGAAACCCTGAAGGGTAAGGGGCCATTTACCGTATTCGCACCAACTGACGAAGCGTTTGCTAAGCTGCCAAAGGGTACGGTCGAATCGTTACTGATGCCCGAGAACAAGGAAAAGCTAATTGCCATCCTGACCTATCACGTGGTCCCTGGCAAAGTGATGGCCAAAGACGTTGTCAAGCTCACCGAGGCGAAGACAGTTCAAGGATCTGCCGTAAAGATTGTGGTGAACGGTGGCAAAGTGAGCATCGATGGCGCGAACGTGGTGAAAACCGATATCCAAACCACTAATGGTGTCATTCACGTGATCGACACTGTCATCATGCCTAAGTAGTTTGCCTCAAGATTGTTTATACAATGTGGACGAGGTCGGTATGCTTACCGACCTCGTCTCATTGCGCGTCCTGTGAGAGGAGGTTGATTTGCAAGTAGCGCTCTTAACACGCATTGCCAACGGTGATACCTCGGCCGTCGATGAATGTATCGACCGATATGGCGGGCTCGTGTGGTCGCTGGCCCGTCGGCTCTCCTCCTCGGTAGCCGATGCCGAAGACGCCGTTCAGGAAATCTTCGTCGACTTGTGGAAAAATGCCGATCGCTTCCGCGGGGAGCTTGCCGGAGAAGCGACCTTTGTGGCTATGCTGGCGCGACGCCGCTTGATTGATCGGCTCCGCAAGTCTCGCCGCGAATTGGAATCACAACCGATCGACGAGCTCACGTTGCAACATGTGGCTCCCCCGCAGACGTCTCCTGTAGAATTGGCAGAAGAAGTGGCGCGAGCTGCGGCTTGTCTTGAGGGACTACGAAAAGAAGAACGCAAAGTGCTGGAACTCTCGATCT
>JAIXVG010000484.1 GCA_027483145.1 Planctomyces sp. | reverse complement strand
GCTGGCGATCACCTGAATCGGGAAGCATCGAGGCAAGGGCAGGGGTTGCTCCCCCGAATATCATGTTGCTTGAGTCGACGCCCGGAATTTCTTCAGCGAGCATCTTCGGGAGTGGCTGCGCAAACTGACCGACGTTACCCATGTTTACCGCATAGCGGCCAGAGCCAACGGCGCTTGTGGTTGCTGTTTGATATGCGGCAGCTTGCGTGGCTGCGGTGCGTTCTGCATCGCCGACTGTTCCCAGCATTGATGCTGCTGGACGCTCCATGCGTGGAAGATTGCTGGCAGGCGAATTGGGGGGAGAGAACGCTGTGGCGGGGTTGAATTTGATCTCTTGTGGAGCTTCGCTAGAGGCTGACGATGGGGTTGCTCGCCCCATCATCGGCTGTCCGGTGGGAGTGTATTCGCTCCCTGGATTCTGGTCTGACCGGGAACTACTGCGTGACTTGGCCCAGATTCGTCCGAGGGCAAAGACAACAATCACCCCGGCAATAGTGTAAAACGCTGCCAGAAATTCAGGAGAGAACATGTTCGCCGCCTGCCAATGTTGAAATGAAGTCTATTGCTTACTGACAAATCGAATGGTTGTGGTATGTGTTGTTGTATGACCGGGCTATGTTCGCTGGCTGTCCCGAAGAATCTTGAAGACCCAGAAGGCTCCGATGATTTCGAGGGCTACGGCCAGCAGGGTGGCATTGCGGCCCCATTGCGAGCTGAACAGGTTGGTAAAGTAAGCCGGGTCTCGGAACGTGAAAAACAAGAGAACGGCTGGGGGGAGCACGACCATCAAGGTGGCTGTGGCACGGCTAGCTGCGGTGGCAGCTCGCAGGCGTCCCAGGTAAGAGAGCCGATCGCGAATGGTGCGGGAGAGTCGCTCGAGTACGCGGACGAGGTCGCCCCCTGTTTGCTGGTGGATGGCGAGACTCATCACCAACAGATTCAAGGTCATGAGGCCTGTGCGAGATGGGAGATCGCGAAAGGCGTCTTTAACGGGGACGCCCAGCGCTAAGCGACCTGCTCCAAGCCGAAGTTCGTCACCCAGTGGAGAAGGAGTATCATTGGCAACCAAAATTAAGCATTGATCGATGCTGCGGCCGGTTTTGGCGGCGCGAGAGAGTTCTTCCAGCATGGGAGGAAGTTGCTGCATCAGCGTAGATTGCCTGCGGGAACGGGCAATCATGGCGAAGACGACTGGAATCAAGAAGCCAACCAGCGTGCCGAGGGCTGTCGACAGCAGGTTCTCTTGCAATACAAACGCAAGACCGCCAAACGTGATGGCCGAGCAGAGGGAGATGGCGACCATCATTGATGGGGAGATGCCCAGCCCCGCGTGCAGCATCAGATCGTCGAACCAGGTGTTCAACTGATCGGCCGCATCGTCAGCTTTGCCAGTGCCAAAGCGTTCGTTGTCGCGCAGAATCCCGCTGAAGTCGACCGGTCTTGCTGCGGTGCTGTGGTCTTTAAGAATGGAGGCCATAATGAACTCGTACTAAAGCTGGGAACATGGACAGCTGCGGTTTACTGGTGGGATTGCGTCACCTGCGGTACTGGCCACACGAGTACTCAAATCTTCACGTGTGGCCCGAATGCTTAGCCGGCGTAGTATGTGGGGTGATATTCGTTTGAGGTTTGCAGCTCGCGAGCGTTGAACAAGTGGCTGGGGACTTCGTAGCCGCGAGCAGCCAGCCGCTTGAGGGACTGAGGCTCGTAGCCGGTTGCATAGAACGAGCCACGGGCCTGCTTGCCAGATTCAATCCCTGTCATGCGATAGACAAAGACATCGTCGATGCGATAGGCGCCATCGATGTAGCCCGACAGTTCCGAGATTCGCATCACTTTACGTTCGCCAGTGCTTAGACGGGAGATGTGGACAAGAATTTGAACTGCGGAGGCGATGTACTGCCGCGCTACAGTTGTTGGCAGTTCCACTTCAGACAGGGCGATCATCAGCTCCATTCGTTCGAGAGCGTCGCGGGTATCGTTGGCGTGAATGGTACTCATTGAACCATCGTGGCCAGTATTCATGGCCTGGAGCATGTCGAGGACTTCGCCGCCACGAGCTTCGCCAACGATGATGCGATCGGGACGCATACGCAGGCTGTTTTTGAGCAAATCTCGCTGAGTGATTTCGCCACGTCCTTCGATGTTGGGGGGGCGAGTTTCCAGAGCAACGACATCCTTTTGTTGCAGTTGCAATTCGGCGGTTTGCTCGATGGTGACGACACGCTCGGTTTCGGGAATGAACCGGCTCAGATTATTGAGCATGGTTGTTTTGCCGGCGCCTGTACCACCACTTACGACGACGTTTAGTCGTCCACGAACGGCCATCAGCAGGAAGTCGGCCATTTCCGGGGTAAGTGACCCCATCTTTACCATATCTTCAAAGACCACTGCTTTTGATTTGAAGCGACGAATGGAAACCGTTGGGCCGCGAAGTGCGAGTGGGGGAATCACCGCGTTGAGGCGTGATCCATCGGGTAGCTTGGCGTCGACCATTGGCGAGACTTCGTCAATGCGGCGACCAGCACGACCGACCAGGCGTTGAATGAAGTGGAGCAGATGCTCGTCGTCGGCGAAGCGAATGTCAGTTCGTTCCAGAAGTCCGTTGCGTTCAACGAAGACGCTGTCGGCTCCGTTGATCAGTACATCGGAGACTTCGGGTTCGTTCATTAGCCGCTCGATGGGGCCGAAACCATAGATCTCGTCGATGATCTCGGTCACCATCAGATCGCGGTCTTCGGGATGAAGATTGAGCGATTGTTGACCACAGAGATGGGTGGCGAGCGAACGCAACTGGTTGCGCAAGTCGCGCTCAGGGAGTTGGCCTGCTTTCGACAGATCGATGGCATCGACCATTTGGCGATGGAGCCGTGTCTTGAGCATCTGGAATGCCTGGCGGGCGTCGTTGGAAATGGTGCTTCCGAGTTCGGCGATCATGTTGCCCTGCTCCCAATCGTATCTTTAAGGCTGTCTCAGTGTGAAATTTGAATCGTGACGATGTACGGCGGATGGCTGACTGTCTGGCTTTGGCTGCCGGGTGTGCTTGTTTGCGACTCATCAGTCGAGTAATCGGCGACTGGGTTACCTTCGTCGGAAGTGCTGTCTGCCGGCTGAACGCTGCTAGTCTGGGTGTTTCCAAGCAGCGCGGTACGGGTCGAAATAGTCGTTGGCTGGACGACCACTTTTCCCATGCCACGCGAATCGGCACGAACAGCCATCACACGCAAGGCAATCATGCGGGTGCAGTTAGCTGTTTCTGTTTGGCCACTCGTGGTGGCTGCGTCGGACTTGTAGAGGAGTGCAATGCGGGATTCGCCAACGATCTGTTCGAGTGAATCAAGGACCGCCTGTGGCAATTGGGACCTTGAGTGCAGGTTAAGTGGGCTGCCGTTGCTGCCGGACTTTGCTGGCAGAAGTAATTGTCCACCCCAGGCATCGAGGTCCTCGGAGTTGATTCCGCCGGAAATCTGCAGTTGCAGCAGGTGATCTTCAAGTTG
>JAIXVG010000403.1 GCA_027483145.1 Planctomyces sp. | reverse complement strand
TGTCATGTGAACATGCTCGAGCAAAGCTTCCACTTCGACGATTCGCACGGCTCACAGAGCCGTGGCACACAAGTTCAACGTCGATTAACCGGGCCACCCCGCCAGCTGCCGAACGGACACGATCCCCTTAATGTATCGACAACACTTCGAGCTCAGGGTCATTTTCAGTAAAGAGGAATAAGTCGCTCATACCGTTTGAGAACCAGAACTCGAATAAAACAGCTTCCGGTTTAGCAAATTCGGCCCACTCCGAAACCGAAAAAGGGATGGCCGCTTGACCTTTTGTGACATGTACCAAGACTGTTCCAGTCCAATCACCAAACCGAACTCGATCCCCAACATTGAGATCGCAAAGACTCTTACATTGAACGTACCGATGATTCTCGTCAGCGTTATCGATCACTGGGCACCTCAACAGCTCCTGGCCATGTTCTTGGATCGTCTTTCTCCAAACAAATTGGCCACCTCCGCTTGTCCCAGAAGCAGCGGCAGTTTTCTGGGATTTGGTTTCGATCGAAGATAGAAGCATGGGGGCCGCAGCACGGATAATGTCTGTGGTTCATGTGAATCTGATATCCGATAGTTCCAACAGGCGGACCTGGATCGCAAGGATTGCAATTGCAATCACAATCACAATCAGCAAACCACATCGTTCCAATGATACCATCGAAGACATAACGGCTTGTTCTTCTTGGATTCGAGCCAGGAAACCCATCCTGGGTGCACTGTGCCGAGCACTTCACATGGACCTCTAGTGGACAGGGAACCTCCACGAATCCGTTTCGAATCGGTGTTGGATTTCTTCGAATCATCCCATCAGGGTCTACCCCCCTTGACCCCAAACCAAGCCGCGTAGGTATTTGGCCCGTCGGGGTAGAAGAGTGGGTCGCGGGTGGTGAAGCGGCCTAAGCGGGGGTCATGATACCGCGCCCTAAAGCCCCTGTTCAAATGGAGTGGGGCAAGCCGCTTTCCCGGTCGAGCGACCGGCCCGTGTAGGCCACGCTCAGGCCGTAGAAGCTATTCCCGCTGGCCCGCAGCACCCCGGCTGTGTCAAACACGGTGATCTTGCCACAGGGGCTGTAGGCATAACTCTCGGCCCTGACCCCGCTGGCTTATGTCAACGCTGTTGAATAAGAGACTTGTCCTCCGAGTGCTCGTCATTCAAGCTGAATATCAAGACACTGGCGGCCCAATTTGACCGCGAGTGCCACCCGCCGATTCACCGGTGGTCGCGGCGTTGTTGGTGGCGGTTCGTCGCCGCAAGGATGGGAAGCGGACATGCTGTTGGGTGAGGACTGATTGGCGTTTTGCGGTGAAGAGGCTCGCGCTGGTATGCCCCTCGCTGACGCTTCGGGCTACGAAAAACAGGCTGCATTCATGATGTTTCGAAGCAGTTGATCGATCGACACCCGGAATAGCGCAACTTCAAAACTGACGCTTCGGGCTACGGGAAGGGGGGAACTATTCTGATAATAGGTCCCCAAATTCCTGAATCATGCGGCTTTGAGCGGGCGGGCCAGTTGGGCGAGTTGCTGCCAGCGTTTGATTTCGGCCAGGTCGGGGATTGGGGACCCGCGCAAGGCTCGCTCGCCTTCACTTGATTGAGCGAACATCAAAACTTGATCAAGCAGGAACTCGGGTTCGATTTGGGTGAGTTCGTCAACGGCCAAAACCCCCGCCCCGACCAGCAATTGGGCGTCGTGGCCGCGCAACTCGGGAAGTTGCAGGCAGAATTTGGACTGAAGTTGCCATTCGCCCAACGTCACGGCGTCGAGATGTTTCTGGCCAAGCCGCTTGGACATCGACTCGGCATTGGCCGTGATGAACTGCCCGACAGTCTTCACGCCAAGGGCCGCGAAACGATCTGCCGTCTTCGGTCCAATCGAAGGAGCTTTTTCCAGCGGGCTATCCCACTCGAGATAGAACTTGTGCCCGGTAGCGTCCTGCGTGCGAGTTGGCAAACTGGCGGATGCGTGAGACGATTCGGGCTGTGGCTGGGTGACCGGTTGCGGATGGGGTGCTTCCGCTGAAGGTGTGCTGATTGGGTGCACGGCCGGAGTTTGTTTCGGCTTGGCCGCTTCGTTGCTGGGGATTTCTTTCTTGGCGATCTCTTTTTTGGGCTTGGCCTCGCTTGGTTTCTGCGCCGATTCGAACGCTTTTCCCGTCGGCCCCGGTTTCACCATGAGAGTTTCCACCGGTTGCTTGAGGACTTCTTCCGCATAGGCGGCTCGAACCGTTCGTTCGTCTGCAGGGAGGGTTTTTTCAACGGCGCCCGTTTCTGTGAATTCCTTGTAGATGGCGAGGACGGTTGCTCGCTCGGATGCGTTCGCCATTCGCTTGGTGACATAAAAGATGGGGACAGTAAGAGCAGCGAGTGCTCCCATGACGGAGGGTGCAGAGAATGGGGGCTTGGCCTGGGATTGCTCGATTGCCCGATCCAGAATTCTTGCAAACCCGACAGCCGCAAGACCAAGTAGACCCGCGATGCAGTGCTTCATTTCGGCATCGAGACCTAACGCCGGTGTTTTGACCCCCACCTTGAGAGAGTAATGATCGATGCAGCGTTCATAATGAGAGTTGGCGTTTCGAGCGGCTTGCCGGAGAAATTCGGTGAGCCAGTCGGGGCCTTCGGGCAAATGAACCTGTGGATAGCCCCCGAGATTGTTGCGAAGAAGGTCGGTCAGTTCGTCATAGCTGCAGGCAATGCTCCACTCAGCAGCGCGATGGACGACCGTTTCTTCCGGGGACTGACCGGTATGGTAGGGCTGAATGGGATCGGTGACGTAATGGCTGAGGACGCCGGCTGAGTAAGCCGCTTTGGCGAAGCTTCCTGATTTAAGTGCCTCGACAGTTGTTTCGTACCACTTGCTGGCTTCAGTCGCTGCCCCGCCCCAGTAGCCATCTCGGACATGGAGAACGTGGTTCTTGAAGTCCTTGAACTTATCGTCTGGTGCTTTTGAGCCATCCAGGTAGGGATCGATGTTTGTCAGGAATGCGTTTCGCCATTTTTCAGCGTTATCGCAAGCAAGGTGCTGCAGCGCATCGAGCGCAAGTTTGTGGTGCGTGTTCTTGCACTTCCAGGCAAAGAGGACGTTAAACAAGAGTGACATGGCTGGCCGGAGTCCGGTCGTGCTTGGAAGAGACAGAAGAAGAGACCTTGGCAGATGATTCCCGGGTTGGAAAAAAGGCTCAAGTAGAGAAGTGGGGAGCCGATTCGATTTGGCGATCGGGATTGCACGTGAACTGAGTATCGCCTTGGGTAACCGGCAATTCCTGCTGGGAATGGCCGATTCGGCGCGGTAGATTTAGTGACGAAGGCTGAGCGGAGAAGGACCGCTTGACCAGCAACTCCACCACTCAAGTATCGAGATTGGAAGCCGCTATGGACGAACTCATCAAGCAAGTGTCTCAAGCAACCGGGATGAGCCCTGCGATTGCTCGGACGGCAATAGAAACAGTGATTTCTTACTTGAAACAGGCTCTTCCCAAGCCGATTGCCGATCAACTGGATGCGTTTTTGAGTGGCAAAGGAGACCTGTCTGGTGACCTTTTGAAGAACCTGCCCGGCGTTGGTGACTTGATGGGCGACCTGTTTGGGAAGAAGCCCGATAAGTAGCGGCTATTGATCATCTGCGGGCGAAAGTCGCTCTTGTTTGCTGGCGATCAATTGCTCAAATTCTGCACACTTCCCGACCCTGAAGCAAATTCCAGCGGGGGGCCTGTTGCCACCGTTCGCTTTAGGCGAGGGCCGGGAACCATACGGGCGGGAAGCAAACGGCCCCGAGCCATACGGCCCCGAACCATACGGACAGTGCAGAATGGGTCGATCGAACATTCCAAGTAATTGGATATCGTCAGTGATTTTGTTGGGCGCGCGGACAACTGTTCTCGTGGTCATTGGAATCACTGCGCTGTCGCCTGTCACAGCCGAAGAGATTCGGGTCTACACTCGCGTTTCGTCGGTCGATAGTCAGCCCAGAGGTGGCCAGCCGCCGGAAGTTTTTCGCAGTCTGACCCTGTTTCATGCTGGGAAAGTCTACGACTACATTGATCACTCGCAAGAGATCACCATTTTCGAGCCGGCACATCATCGGTTTACGCTGGTCGATGAAGCGCGGCGACAGGTGACCGAGATTACCCAGGACGAAGTGAGGCGGTATCTGTCGTTGGCTGAAGACGAAGCGGCCAAGCTGATTCAGGACTTCCAACGAACCGATTCACCCGCATCCCGTCGAGCTGCTGCTTGTCTAGAGTTTCAGATCAGCCCGGTGTTTGAAACAAGCTTCAACCAGCAGACGAGGCGGCTTACGCTTCAAAGCGACTTTGTCCACTATGACGTGATGACGGATGACGGGTCGTCTGCGGAGGCTCGGGAACGATATCTTGCATTTGCCGATGCCACTGCTCAGCTTAACTCGGTTTTGCATCCGCAGTCGCTGTTGCCAAAGTCGCGACTGGCGTTAAACGGTTCATTGAGATCGCGCCAGCTATTGCCAACATCAGTCACCTTGACGGTCAACTCGACGCGGCAACAGACATTGAAGGCTGAGCACGAAATTGGCTGGAAGCTGACTCGGATTGACCGGGAGTTTATCAATCACTGGGAGAACTTGCTGAGGCAATTGGGGAGCAGCAGAGTCCCGTTTCGGCAATATCAACAGCAGCAGTTGTCGACGGAGCTGCCGAGGAAAAGGTAGTTGCTAATATAGCTTGCCCGCCGACGTATGCTTTGCCAAGTCAGCAATCATTTGCCTGGTGGCTGCTTCGGCTGCGGCTTCCCATTTCCGGGGGCCGAATTGCTCGCTGTAAGGGGCGAGCTGATAGGCAAAGTTAATGGCTCGCGAACTGTTCACCAAGGCACCCAGTCCTTGTGCATCAAAGCCACCTGCCACATCGGCCGCGGCTCCACCTTGACTTCCATAGCCCGGGATGAGCAGCGGAACGTGTGGCATCCGCTGTCTTAGCTGTGATAGCTCCGCGGGGTATGTTGCACCAACGACGGCGCCAATGCTGCCGTAAGACCCTAACCCTTCATCAGGACCGGCAGCGTTCGCTGCGGATAACTTTTCAACGACATCAGCGACGGCGTGATAGAGCGTTTCCCCCTCGTGACGCCTGTCTTGAAAGGTCCCTGCGCCGGGATTGCTGGTTCGCACCAGAACGTAGATCCCTGCCCCACGCTCCTGGGCCACTTTAACAAAGGGTTCGAGGGTGTCGGCTCCCAAGTAGGGGTTCACCGTCAATGCGTCTGCTCCCCAGGGTGCGGCCTTGTCGTCGGCCCCGGCCAGGTAGGCTCGCGCATAAGCTTCGGCGGTTGAGCCGATATCGCCTCGCTTGGCATCACAAATGACTACCAGGCCACTTTGGCGGGCGTATCGAATCACCCGAGCCAAGGCGACACAGCCGTCGGGGCCAAGTTCCTCAAAGAATGCAGCCTGCGGTTTGACTGCGGGGACTAGTGGAGCCACGACATCAATCAAGCGGACACAAAACTCTTCGAATGCAGCAGCCCGCTGGACCAGCGGATCGTCGTACAGATCTCGTGATCGGGCCTGAATATCGGGTGGAAGCTGCTCCCACCGGGGGTCCAGACCGACCAGCGCGGGGGTCCGTTTGCGGCAAATTTCACGGTTTAAGCGCAGACTAAAGGGGGTGACGGATTGGCTCATGCCAGCATTTTGACCAAACTGCTTAAGGGGTGAAAGCCTTGGAACGCCGTTTTCCGCACTCCTCGCTCTGGTTTGGGGTTACGAGATGCCGCCAGCCTTCCATCCACGGTGAATGGGTAATTCGGCGAAAACTGGCCTTGGCTCACTTTTTTCGATCAGGCTATATTCCCGTTTCACTTTGGAGAGACAAGGTTCGCGGCTGATTGGCCGGTTTTGATGGGCCAACGATGGCCGGGGCCAATTTGGTCGCAACGCACTGCACGGAGGCAACGCGTGGAAACGATCGTTATCGCAGGTATTGACACAATCGTTGGGGCCAATCTGGCCGCTACTCTTGCTGATGATCAGCACGACTATGAGGTGCATACGGGGTCGTTCGGCAGCAGTTTGTCGATTTCCGGTTGCCACCCGATTTCCAGGGATCTCAAGTCACTGAAGTCGGTTCGCGAAGTACTATCCACGATCGAGCCACATCGAGTCGTATTCTGCGGCGTGAGCGCTCGCAGCTCGTGGTACGA
>JAIXVG010000498.1 GCA_027483145.1 Planctomyces sp. | reverse complement strand
TGCCCGCGGTGAACGCTTCTTTCGGACACTCGTTCAATACTTGGCGGTTTCGCTGCGTGTTAAAGCGGCCTTTATCGCCGAGTTCGTCGATAACCAGATGGTCGCTCAAACGCGGGCCTTTTGGGTAGGTAACTCGCACGTCGACAACATTGAATTCGCGCTGGAAGGGACTCCCTGCAAAAGAGTACTGAATGGAACGATTCAATACTTTGAGGATCAAGTTCAACAGATTTTCCCCGAGCATAAATTACTGAAGGACCTTGCCGCTGAGAGCTATCTGGCAATTCCACTCAACGATGATCTCTCTGTGGTCCGAGGGCATCTGGCAGTCATTGATGACAAGCCGATGAGCGCGGATCAGCGAGAACTGTCGATCTTCCACATCTTTGCGGCACGAGCGACAGCAGAGCTACAACGCCGCTACGCAGAACAAGAATTGCAGGATACTCGTCGTCGCGAATCCCAGCTGGAATTGGAACGTGGCCGATTTGAAGCCGAGATAAACTACCTGCGTGAAGAGTTACGGGCTCGCCCTGATTTCGCTGAAGTCCTGGGTGAGAGTGAAGGAATCTGGAAGGTCCTCCGCAATATCGAACTCGTTGCCCCAACCGACAGCACGGTCTTGATACTTGGAGAGACGGGCACCGGTAAAGAACTGGTCGCTAAAGCGATTCATCGCAGTAGCCAGCGCCAAAATGGGCCATTCATTCGAGTGAATTGTGCAGCTCTCCCCGAATCACTTTTGGAAAGCGAACTCTTCGGTCACGAGTACGGAGCGTTTACGGGAGCTACTCAACAAAGAATTGGCCGCTTTGAGTTGGCCGACAACGGTACCATTTTCCTTGACGAAATTGGCGAGATGACGATTTCGGCTCAGTCGAGACTGCTGCGTGTCCTGCAAGAACAGGAACTAGAACGAGTCGGTAGCAGCCTGACGATTCGCGTCGATACCCGGGTAGTCGCAGCCACAAACCGTGATTTGCTCCAAATGGTCGAACAGGGGCAGTTCCGCGAAGATCTGTATTACCGGCTGCACGTTTTTCCCATTTCGATTCCGCCATTGCGCGACCGCCCGGAAGACATCCCAACGCTGGCCCGTTTCTTCCTCAATAAGTTGGCCACTCGCTTGGGACGAAAGGTCCAATCGATCCCCGATTCGGTACTTTCGGCACTCCGCGACTATAACTGGCCTGGGAACGTCCGAGAATTGGAGAATGTCATGGAGAGATTAATGATCCTGACTCGCGGCGATACCCTTGAACTCCCGAATGGAATAATCCCTGATCGCCGTAAATCAGACGCACCAGTAGACCATCTCTTGCCGCTCGCCGAGGTCGAACGGCGACACATTCAACGTGTGCTCGGACACACTCAAGGCGTGATTGCCGGACCTCTGGGAGCCGCAAAGATTCTCGATATCAACCCGAACACATTGCGGAGTCGGATGGAAAAACTGAAGATCACCGCGGAGCGTCGCCATGAGGACTGAGATCCAACTCAAGCGAGTCTTCGATCCACCGGGCAAAGACGACGGCTATCGCATCCTCGTCGATCGTTTATGGCCACGCGGAGTCTCGAAGGCCGTCGCACAAATCGACCTATGGGCTAAGGAACTCACACCATCGACCAAGCTGCGACAGTGGTTCCACGCAGAGCCTGGACGACGGGCGGAGTTCGCAGATCGCTATCTAGCAGAGTTAAGTCTTCAAAGGGAAAAAATTAAGGCAATTCTGGCCTCTGTACCAACGTCTCAGATCGTCCTCGTGACGGCAACGCCCGACTTGGTTCACGGTCATGCAGCCATTTTGTTGGGGTTTCTGCGCACCATAATGCCATCATCGGATTGACCGAAGCAGCCTGACACGTCGGTTGCCAACGACCCTGAGCTGGCTCGTGATCAGCTTATCCGACAACGGTGGCCAGGCACCGCAACCTGCGGGCGTTCCTACTGCAGCCGACGCCGCAACATGATGTTAATGTCCGTTGCACACAACATCATGATTGTCTGACCAATACAGTATTTCCACAGAGCGGACCTGACCTCTTAATTCTGACATCTCTTTATTCTTCGCCCCATTCAATACACGCGTGAAAACGTTCGGCCGCGTATTGGTAGTCATACAGGCCCGGTTTGGGGTTTTGGGCTGGGTCGTTCGTAATCAGGGCCGTCAGTTGCTGGTCCCACACTTCGGGCTGATCGGTGCCCCAAGGAAGAGGGACGCGAATGATGCGGTTGCGTTCATCACGCCAGATCGAGCGGTTTCCTTTCTGCCACACGGCGGTCCATAGGTACTGGTTGGGGTATTGCCGGTTCAAAAACTGTTGCTCTTCCACGGTTGAGACGGTGACCAATCTGCCTTGATACTCTGCCGCTAATTGCTGAGCCGTATTGCGGTCCATTAGTTCGTCGCTGACGAAATACTTGCGGCCGTTCCAATCGGTGCACTTTGCCATGATTGCGGCAGGGGGTTGGTCTGAAACTGGCGTGACGCTGTTGGCCCAGTCGTCTCCTAACTGACTTGCGCGGCAATTGGCCCCCAGGTTGATTGCCAGTTTGTGAATCTGATACCGCGATCGCCAAGTTCGCCATACCATCCCATTCGCCAGCGGCCGAATATGCCACACGTTGGGTGCCAGTTGAGAGACGTTCCCCGTCCAATTGGCAACCGGTTTTCCATCAAGCTCTGCCTGAATGCGAATACGATCGTTAGGTTGCAGGTCAACACGAACCTTTGAAGAGTATCGCCGCCCCGATTGCACGACCCCCGGCCGCGTGACAATGCCGGTCTCCGGGCCGTAGTCGCGCATTTCCTTGCCGTCAATCAGTTCGATTCCATGCTCTCCATTAAAGCCCCCAAACGTGACCATAAAGCTGCTCGGACCAGCCGGAAGGTGCATCATGACTGGCTCAGCCCCTTCCAGGCGGGTGAAGTCGAAATCAATTTCGTAACTGCCGCGCACGACCACCGGCAAAATCAACTGGGGGTCGCTATCAGCGATCGAAACCAATTCGCCATTGATGCGCTCAAAGCGGCCGTTGTAGGCATGCTCTGCGGTGATTAGCTTGGCAATGTCGACCGTGGTTTGAGGTTGCAAGTCGATTGAGGGTTTCGGCTGGTTGCGGTCGACAGTCAACGCCGTGGCCCGATCGGAACTTAGCTTGTCAGATCGAGTCAATCGAAAGCGATAGACGCTGGTCCCGCTAGCAACATCGTTAATGTCGACGATCGTTTCCCCTTCGTCGTCATCTCGAACTCCGTACTGACATCGCCCGAAATCATTGGCCGAGTTACGGTCCTGACGCACCCACATCATGTCAATTCGCCACGTCCCATACCCCAGCTTCATGGGGTACAGTGCCGACACGTCTTCCCCTTGATCAGAGGGAGAGGTAAATCTCCACTGGAAGTTCCATCGCTTGCCGTTCACCAGTGCAAACGTCTTCCCTTGGTCGACTTCGCCCGGTTTCTCTTGTTGTTTGTGTCGCCAATAAAGGCCATCTGGGGTGACGTGAAGTTCGTCAGCTCCACCAATTCGCGTTTCGATGATGATCTCATCAACGAATGGTGCGAAGGGATCGGGTTTGGCATCGCGCGGCGGATCAAGTGGGGCCGGGGCACCCTTCATCGCCACTTGTTGCCGCAGGGTCGAAACCACTTGGCCACTGCGGATGGCTGTGTACTCGAACTCGATGGGCAGGATGGCTTTGCCCAGCCCATAAACATCAACAAGGTCCAATTCCCCAAAGTCGATGCTTGAGCCATCGTTCCATTGGAGCTTCTCTAGGCCGGTGACCCTCCCCGCCAGTTTCCGGCCCGAGTTGCAAGCGACGATTGAGTAAGTTGGTCGTCGTTCTATCTTCCGAATTTCCGACAGGCGCAAGGTCGCCGCTCCCACGTTGATCGGCATATCGTCCAATTCGAGTGTGCGATTGTTGACATCGTTTCGCACGATTAGCTTTAGTCGTGGCGGGGACTGATCGGCTTTAAATGGAGGAACCAAAAACTCCGCTTTCCCCTTCACCACCTTTGAGCGTAAGCGGCGTGAAGGGGGAGTTGCGTCGACAATCTCGAGCCCCACCTCATCGGCAGAAGCCCCCTTGGCCATCTCCAGTACGTCAACCTTAAAGCGATGCTCTTCGGTCCGTTTTGCGAATGGGATTTCGGGCTTCTCGACAACCAGTGCAGGCTGAGAAAGAAGCTCCGCCACAAAATCGGCTGGGATGGCAAAGCCGATGCGGGCCAATTGGCTTCCGGCGCAAATCACGCCAATGACCCCTCCCGCTTGATTGACGAGTGGGCCACCCGAGTTGCCTGGGTTTACTGCGGCGTCGATTTGAATGGCTCGCAATTCCGTATCAACTCGGCGAAGCGCGGTCACTTTACCAGTCGTAATGGTCACGGAGGGTTTGGAATCAGTGGATGTGGCCAGGAAGGCTCCGAAGGGATAGCCATACGCGATGACTGAATCGATTTCTCGAATGGTTGATGAGCGTACGAGGTTGAGCGCCACGAACGTCTCTTTGCTTTTGGCGTTTTCCGCCCCTTTGGTGTTTTCTGGCTCCTTGGCCAGCAATACGGCTAGATCGTGTTCTTCTGATAGGTTGATCACCCGAGTTTCGACGGACCGTTCTTTGGGTTCGCCAGAGTTCAAGATAATGGTCACGGTCCCTCCCAAACCAACTTCACTCACAACGTGATGGTTCGTAATGAAGACACCGCGCGGATGGACGCAAAAGGCCGTGCCGCTTCCAAACATCCCTAAATCGACGAAAGCGGTTGCATCTTTGCACCGCTTAATGGCTGCTTCGCGCTCTGCCGCATCAACGGCTTGCAGGCTAATCACTGCAAGGCAGCAAACGAAACCCAAAGCACTGCGGAATTGATTGGACATTCGGAACCTCATAGACTTTCGGCGAGTATCAATTCGAGAGAATGAGAGAAAAAGAACTCAGGCCTGTTCGGTGAAGACTTGATCGAAAGAGAAAACGCCAAGTTGTGGGCGGACAAAGTTCAATCGTTATTGCTGTGATGTCGTTCACTGATCTGCGGCTTGTCACTACCTCTCCGACAGTATCTCCAAACAGTCAGGCGAAATCAAAATGAGACGGTCAATTTCTTGTTTGAGTCGATTACCAGCAGCCTTCTTATGGCGAACCTTCTTTGCGGCAGTAGTTGTATTTGCTCGGCTGGAAAGTGGCCCAGTCTTCATCGCCCCAGTCTTCGCAGACGACAATGGTACTGAGATCGCCGGGTTCTTTCAGGAGCGATTGACAGGGACCGACTACCAAACGAGGTTTGATGCCACTGTAAAACTGCTGGCCGACATCGAGCCGCTGGCTGGAACCGATTACCCAGTGGCAGGATTGCGGTTGGCGATGGTTGAGCCCGAGCGAGAAGGGTATCGGTTGGGGATGCGGGTCGGCGATGTCGCCGTTCGCGTGAATGGCAATCCCCTTTGGACCCATACAGCTTTTCCATATGGCTTGAACAGATCGCTTGAGTTTTATTCAGCCGCCTCTCGGAAGCTCAAGACCACCAAGCTTCCTCCTGGTCGCGTCGGGGTCAGGTTCGAGGATAGCTGGCATCCCGAATTGGCTTACCTTCGCAGCAAAACGCGAAACGCCAAATGGGACCGGGAAGTGCTGGTGGGCCTGACCACTTATCTGTCTGATCCCGATTTGTCGGAAACAGCTTGGCATCAGGCGATCAAGAAGGACTACAACCCCGATGTATTCTGTGCTGCCACGGGGATCAGCCTCGCTTTCACCCGCAGCGACCTAGCTATCGCTATCAAGTGTCGCGACTTACTGCAAAAGGCCGATGCCAAGACCAACATCGGGTTGGTTCATCCCGCACTTTTCTATCGCGTCGCGCTGGCCAATGGCGAACTCAAAGAAATGGCCGCCCTAGCGAAGAAGCATAATCTGACCCAGCCAGTGACTCCCACCATGCTTCGTAGTCTGCTTGAGAAACAACAGCAAGACGCGGACCAGAAGATTTTCTCAGCCAACTTTTCAAAAGAAATTGAAACCTATGTGCGGGACGATCAAGCCCCGCGGCTGGTGGGTCATTTCGGCAGCGATGTCGACGAATACCTTCCGCTGGTCATCAAGCGAATGCCTTTCAAAATGGAGCCGGGTGACGACGCCTGGACGGCGACCGTCATGGCACCAGCCGACCCGATCGAAAACCTTGATGTGAAGCTAAAGGTCACTTGGATGACCACCCCACCCACATTCGGCTTTAAGGGCTTCACGGTTTCCTTGATTGATAACCAATCCCCGACTTACGAGGTCAATCACGGTATCTTCGATAGTTGCTTGCTGACGATCGCGTTCTCAGCCACACCCAAGAACGGGGATAGCGATGAACCAGAATCGACTGCAGCAAGCAACAACAACTCAGCGAGCAACAAAGCGGCTGATCAAGTGCTTGTTGCCCGCGTCGACCATTCCCAAATTCCCAGTCAGTTCGAGTTTCCTCTCCCGCCCACAAACTTCGGTCCCGGTAGCTCGACGCGATTCCACCTCACGAAGATCGGCCCCCGCGCCAGGCTTTGCCTCAACGATTGCCCCATCATCGATTGCCCTGTCTATGGCTCGTCGAACAACCTTGCGCTGGCGATTGCCACGTTTCGCTCTTCAGTTCAGATTGAAGATGTGGCCTTTGACGAATTGATTGAGGACCGGCGGAATTAACGCCTTGGCGGGTCCTCTGCAAGGACCACGTTGCCTTAACCGAACGTAAAACCACAGCATCGGCCAACTTGCTCAATTGCCGGGTGCCACTGCTGGCTTGCGAGCAGTGCGAATTGACGGACTACCCGCTCATGCTTCCTTGCTATAAGTCAGGTTCCACCCGATACCGCGCATCCAGTTTACACCCCGCAACTAACCAATCGTCGTGTACTGCCCAACCCAGACAAACTGCGCAGCCTGCCCGCTCTCGTTTCGCCTCCCCGCTTCGACTTTCCCGAAACCCTCAGCATCCAACCCCAAATCCCAATAAACAATTCTCGCGCAACCCCTCCAGATAGGTTGAGGGGGAGTGTTTTTGGCACCCC
>JAIXVG010000500.1 GCA_027483145.1 Planctomyces sp. | reverse complement strand
CGTGGGGTCTGGCAACGCTCGATCCCGCTGCCCGACCGCATTGAAGAAGAGGGGCTGAGTGCTGAGTTTCATCATGGACTGCTAACCATTCGGCTTCCAAAGACTGCAGCAATACCCGCACGGCAGATTCGAGTTGTCGATGCATCAGTTCCTGCGGCAGAGGCTAGCCCAGCAAATGGAGTGGTTGATGGACTCGCTTTGCCACAACCTCCGTCAGACGTAGCGAACTGACTGGCTGGATGATTTGAGCCGGTTTGTTGATTTGAACAGACAGCGGGTGATCTCAACTGCGGGGTGAAGCGATGGACCAACAGATTGTCAAAGTCAATGAGGGAAGCGGGGCTGCACCTCAAGGACCACAGGTGGTGTTCACCCCTCCCATTGACATCTTTGAGACCGATGAGGGATTGGTGCTTCTGGCCGACTTGCCAGGCGTTTCTCCAGACTCAGTCGAGTTACAGGTTCAGGACAACAAGCTGGTGCTTTATGGCAAGGTAATCCCCCACACCCCAGGCAACGCCCGACTGATTCATGAGGAGTTTCCGGTAGGAGACTTCTTGCGGTCATTCATCCTCAGTGATGAAGTCGATTACGAGCGGATTTCGGCCAAGCTGAACAATGGCTTACTGGAAGTGGTCCTGCCGAAGATTCCCAAAGCCCAGCCTAGGCGAATTCCTATTCAGGGGGATTAGACCGCATTGCGGTAGAGTGTCGCGTAGTGGCATCGTTTTGACCGCTGAATCGAGGGCCGGGGGACGCAACTCGTATCTGAAACGCGATTTAGTCGGCGGTGCGCCAGGGTCAGAGTGATGTTGACACTTTTTGAGAAGAACCCTTGCTGACGCTGCGGGCTATAAGTTGTTGGGCGACCCGTACGCTCCGCATTAACTGTCATTCCTTGACACAATTGTTTCCCCGGCCCCTAGCCCGAAGCGTTAGCGAGGGGCCTGTTTTCACTAGCTATCGGCCTGTCATAAGTGGTGAAGCCACAGGCTGAAACGGTCGTATTGGTTCACATTAGCGGACAATGGTTTCCGCAGATTAGTCAGTCGGTCGTTTGGCGACAAAGCCGAACTTCCTGCCGGCCAGGGTCGCGGTTCCAGCCATTTGGGACTTGTCGGTCGTCCACAGGTAGCCATCAAGTTGGAGCTCGGCATTTGCCAGAAAGATGTTGACCTTCAGGTTGTGGGGGACGCCGCCAATTTGTCCGCCAGCGTCGTATTCACTTTGCGAGTCTTCGCTGGTGAATGTGCCAATTGCCTTGCCCCCTTCGGTGAGCTTAAGCTCAAGTTCTCCACGCCAGCGGCCATCGGCCGAAACGAGCCAGGTTCCTTCGAAGTCGGCGGGGGTGATTCCCTCTTTCGTGCCGATGATCTTGCTCCCTTCTGTCGTAGGGAGCAGGCTGGCGGTCAGCAGATAGATTTGAGCATTGCCGACCGGCTTGAGCGTACCATCGGGTTGGATTTCGATATCGGCTCCGTGGCCAGCTGGCACAACTTGACCCAGGTCGAGATTGAAACCAAAGCCGGGAAACAAAACGACTTCCTTGCCGACAGCAGTCGTGAGTCCTGGCCGATCGCCGCGATAAGTGACGTAGCGTTCCAACATGACAACGGGGCTGTCACCATTTTCCCCTTGATGCCTTCCCCAGGCGAGAAGAAGCTTGGCCGTGTTCCCGTCATTGGTCTGAACCACGATGCAGGGGTTACTGATCGTGGCAGAAAGCGGCTTGAGAGATGCAGCCTGAGCCAGCGGGATCGCCCCGACGGGGGACGCTGATTCAATGAATGGCTTGAGAAGAGCCAGTGTGTGCCGATCAAACAGGTCGGCCGCGCTGGCTGGTGCGGAGCACGCTAAAGCGAAAAACAAAGTGGCCGCTATCGCGCGGAACATGGCAGGATTCCTATAAAATGTGAATACTCGGAGAAGAGTAGTATCGTCTGGCTACGCGCCCGGGGATAGATCAGGCTGGTTAAGTTGCAGGGTAGTGCATTGTTACGACTAGGAATCTGGGTTGGGTACCACTGGGATTTGCAGCCAGATCGCTGTATGGACACCCGGTTTGCAGCGCACTGGCATAGCCAGAGGCACGCGAAGATTTCACTCCGCCAGCGAAGTAGTTGTCTAATTGCGATTCTCCAGCGACAATCAACAGCATGAATACAACCAGCCCAGGGCCAGAGAGCGAAGCGAGTTATTGGCCAACCGAACTGACCTTGCTGGAACTTACGTTGCCCAGCGTTCCAGACAATCTGGCCTTGGATGAAGCGCTGCTGGAAGTAGTCGATGCGTCGCCAACCGGGGGAATCTTGCGGCTATGGGAATCGCGGCGACCGGCCGTCGTGCTGGGAAGATCAAACCAGTTTGAGTTAGAAGTGAACGAGGCGGGCTGTAGCACAGCGAGAGTCGCAGTCTTTCGCAGGCCCAGCGGTGGCGGGTCGGTGGTCATCGGGCCTGGGTGCTTGATGTATTCCCTGATTTTGCCCATTGAGAAAGCCGCAACCGTTGGTGGCATCACGGGGGCAACGCAGGCGATCATGCAGCAGATGGCCAAGGTGCTGAGCTTGCCCGACCGGGTAATCGAAGTTCACGGAACCAGTGATTTAGTTTGGGCCGGTCGCAAGTTCTCGGGGAATTCGCAGCGGTGGCTCAGGCGAGCGTTCATTCACCACGGAACGTTGTTGTATGGGGCCGACTTAACCTTGGTGACCACCTGCTTGAAGCCCCCTCCCAAGCAACCAGAGTACCGGCAAGGTCGCCCGCATGACCAGTTTGTGACGAACCTGCTGTCGACGCGAGAGGACCTGGTTTCCCAGTTGATAGAAGGTTGGAATGCCGAGGCTGACGATGATTTTGTCCCCCCGATGGACCGAACGGCCGAATTGGCCCGAGAGCGGTTTCGGACCGAGGAATGGATCAAGGCGAAGTAAGGCTTGATGACGAATGCCGAAGCAGGCTGAAAAAAAGTAGTGCGAAACGTGAAGTACCGTTTTGCCGCGAATTGGCCATAACCATTTTCATCGAAACGCTTTACATCCACTTTTACATCAGACACCTCCAAAAAAGTCAGAGAACTTAGGAAGGCTATTTCGAGGTTGGCCGCTCGCTCATAGAATTCAGAGGTTAGCGTGTAATTGGGGAACGGGTTCCCCGCAGATTTATGCTCGGCTGGCCGGGCAAAAATCTGCGTAGTTTTGACCGAAAACCAGTCTGGTAAATAGTTTACATGTTCGATCAGCGATTTGTCCGTAACTTTTCGATTATTGCTCACATCGACCACGGTAAAAGTACCTTGGCCGACCAGTTGCTGCTGAAAAGCGGCACAATCGACCAGCGTGATTATCGCGAGCAACTGCTGGACGATTTAGATGTCGAGCGGGAACGGGGAATCACCGTCAAAGCCCGGGCAGTAGCCCTGAGCTATAGCCATCACGGGCAGGCGTATGAATTGAACCTGATCGATACACCGGGTCACGTCGACTTTCACTACGAAGTTTCGCGCAGTTTGGCAGCTTGTGAAGGGGCGTTACTGCTGGTCGATGCCTTTCAAGGGGTGCAGGCGCAGACAGTGGCCAATGCTTATGCGGCGATCAACGGTAACCTGGAGATCATTCCGGTTATCAACAAGATCGATCTGCCTGTAACACGCATTCCAGAAGTGATGGAAGAAATTGAAAGCGTTGTCGGTCTCCCAACCGATGACTGCCTCAAGGTGAGTGCAAAAGCGGGCTTGGGAATTGACACGGTTTTTCAGGCAATCATCGATCGAATTCCTGCTCCATCAGGTAAGCCCGACGCTCCATTAGCCTGCCTGGTGTTCGATAGCAAGTACGACCACTACCGCGGGGTAATCACCTATATCCGTGTTGTTGAAGGGGTGGTGCGCAAAGGCCAGAAGATCTACTTCATGAAGGCGGGGTCGTCTCATGAAATTCTGGAGATTGGCCAATTTAAGCCCGACATGGTTCCCACCGATGAACTGGGTCCTGGTCAGGTCGGGTACATCATCACCGGGATTAAGGTTCTGGGGAATGTCCATGTCGGGGATACGGTTACTGACTTTCACAAACGCTGCAGCGTTCCGTTGCCCGGCTATGAAGTGCCGCAGCAAATGGTTTTTTGCGGCATGTATCCATTGGATGCAACCGACTTCGAAAAATTGCGCGATGAACTAGCGCGGATGGTCTTGAATGACGCGAGCTTTTCATTTGCTCCAGACACATCGGACGCACTTGGTTTCGGATTTCGCTGCGGCTTTCTGGGGATGCTCCATATGGAGATCATCCAGCAGCGGCTTGAGAAAGAGGCCGATGTCGATCTGATTCAAACCGCACCAAACGTGACTTATCAAGTTCTGGTTCGGGGTGGAGGAGAAGTTCAAATCGATAACCCTCATCAAGTTCCAGATTCGGGATCGATTGAAGAGTTTCGCGAGCCGATTGCGCGGGTCAACTTTATTCTGCCTACAGAGCGAATTGGCCCGATAATGCAACTCTGTTCCGATCGGCGAGGTGTGTATATCACGACCGAGTATTTGGGGCAAAATCGGGCGCAGCTTTTCTATGACCTGCCGCTGGCTGAGATAGTGTTTGACCTGTACGACAAGCTGAAGAGCATCACACAGGGTTACGGCACCATGAACTATGACATCACCGGCTATCGTGCGGCCGATTTGGTCAAAATGGACATCTTGGTCAAAGGGGAAAAGGTCGACGCATTAGCCTCGATTGTCCATCGCAGTCAGGCGGAACGGCGCGGCCGGGCACTGGTAAGACGGCTGAAAGAGCAGATTTCGCGGCATCAATTTGAGATTCCCATTCAGGCAGCGATTGGCGCCCGAGTGATCGCCCGCGAGACCATTTCGGCCATGAGAAAAGACGTGACGGCCAAGTGCTATGGGGGCGATATCAGCCGCAAGCGAAAGCTGCTCGAGAAGCAGAAGGAAGGGAAGAAGCGGATGAAGCAGTTTGGGGCAGTGGAAATTCCGCAGAAGGCCTTCCTGGCGGTGTTGGATACCGGGAGTGATGATTAAGTAGCGTGCTGGCGAGCCGGTTAAGGCAGTGATCGTTAGCCAAAATCGCCTACGACTTGCCCTGGGCCAAGCATGCTTTGATCTTCTGGCTGACCATCGCCCTAACATAAGCTTCCTAATTGGGAGTAGATTTGCGGCCTCCCCCGCTCTGTTGCCTGCACACGTTAATTGAAGCGGTCCACACTCTAGAAGTGGTTTCAAAACCCTCTGGCGGAAAAGTCGGGACCGTGATTTGCCGAGGGAAACCCGCCACCAACCGGGTTTTGAAACAGTCACTCATGTCTTCTGCGGCCGCCCTTAACGAAATTGCCTTGCTGCAAGCCCTGCAGGGGACGCCCGAGATCTTTGAACGACTGAAGGAGCTGTCTGGCCCCGAGCTGCACCGTCAGACCGCACTTCGGAAAGAGTTCTCGGATGACCTGGTGCGACTGGCGCTTTCGTTGACCGAGTTGCGGACACGCGGTGCAGCCAAGTTTAGTCGTTCCCAGGAGATGTGGTTTGATCGTGTCGGGTTAGAGCAATCGACGGCCGAAGCAGTGGCGATGCACAAGGCGCGCAGGTTCACCCGGGCAACGTACGACATTTGCTCGGGGATTGGTGGCGACTCACTTGCGCTGGCAGGCCGCATACCTGTTACCGCGATCGATACGAACTCGGTCAACCTGTGGCGACTGAAGCAAAACCTGACAGCCTATGGCGTGGCGAACAACCTGACCACTGAGTGTAATGATGCTATTGAGTTGTTCGTGGGTCAGTCGTCGTATTTGGAAGGACTGGCGACGCGGCATATCCACATTGACCCTGATCGCCGGCCGGGTTCGGGGGGCCGCATGCAACGGGTTGAAGACTATGTCCCCGGCCTCGACTTCCTGCACTTCTTGCAACAGGCGGCCAAAGGGGGAGCGATCAAACTCGGTCCTGCCAGTAACTTTGGTGGCAAGTTCACTGATGTCGAGACAGAGCTGATCAGCCTAAATGGAGAATGCAAAGAAGCCACGTTGTGGTTTGGCGAGCTTCGTACAACCGCGGAGTATCGGGCAACCGTCTTGCCTGCAGGTGAAACCATCTTCGGCCATCCGCTGCAGTCACCAACGGTGGTGACTACCATCGGCCGATACGTGTACGACCCCGATCCGGCTGTTGTG
>JAIXVG010000286.1 GCA_027483145.1 Planctomyces sp. | reverse complement strand
GGGGTCTTGTAGGCGAGCGACTGGATTTCATCAGCCGCCTACGCGACTTCACCCGGGCGAAAGATATCCACTGCACCGCGCGACACTGACGGATGGACTTAAATCTTGCCTCATCGGGTCGGGATGACAAGACACCATTAAGACTTTTCGTCGACGGTATGCAAATCTTGACCGGCTCACACATCTCGATTCTCAAGGCCCTTGATCAAGCCTGAAAGCATCCGTGCGATTTCCTTAAGGTCAGAGTTTCGTAACGAGTGTTGTTCGTCACCAAGACAACCGCCGCGCCCGGCAAGTTAAGCAGTGGGACGCACTCTTGAATTGACCCCCGCGCGATTCCAAGAAAGTGTTCTCGATCGGATCTTGCCGATCGGCCATTGCCTTCGGCGATGTTGGCGGCGATTGAGAGTGCTGCCCGATACATCTGGCGGGCTAATAAACCGTAGCCACAAAGGAACTGGCGGCCGCTTGCGGAAACACAACCTGTAAAGTTGACGGCTTCCTAGTAGACGGGCAACTTCTCGAACGCGAACGCCATGCATTACAGCCGAATCGAGAGAAAGTGGTGAGTTGCCCGAGGAGAGCGATTGACGCCTTCTCCTGCCACACTCAACTTTCCAAGCTCCCCTCTCCATGTTTGACGGCCGAGCCGCCACAAATCGGGGCGACACGACACCGTTAGAACTTTTTCTGGCTTGCGCCAGCGATTGGGACGCAGGATTGACGCGCCTCCTTTCCCGACAGCCAATGTAACAACTGCAAGTTGAGCAACTGCGGACGCGCGGTGCACTGACTGCGGAAAGCCGGCCGGGGACATAGGCTTTGGGATCAGCCGGTATGATGCATCGGAGCAGTTCGCTGCACCGCATGGTTAGGCGTTTACGATTGGATGCAGACCGAATGTCATGAGTGGAGAAGTTGGTGTGCGATCTGGTGCCATCGTTCGATGCTGATTCCGTTGTGCTGGTCAAGTACGAGCGGATGGTGCGTTGGCTCGACAATGAACAGCGGAGTGTGTCCCGCTGAACGGGACTGCACGGAAAGCTTGAGGTGAATGGTGCTCGGATAAAACGCGATGGGGCTACAAAGCCATCCGAAATACGGCGGATCGGATGCGCGGTCTGGCGCCTCCCAACGCTCGCACATGTGGAGAAAGCTGCTCTCGCTGAGCGACGACCAAACCGAGAACGCGAGAGGCTCAGGATAATCGTGAATTGGAATCTCTATGTGGCCGCGAATGAAAAAGTGCTGCTCATCCACGACACATTGGTCGGAGTTAAGCTCCACCCGGCGGTCGAACTCCTTATCGGGAACCAGTGCTCGCCACGGTGACTCGATGCCGAAACATAACGGAATGTCGGCGTGCTCGACTCCGCAGATGTGGCATGTCCAACTCATGATTCAACCTGCGCGAGCGACGCCTAACCGCCGATCATCACACACGATTCGGCTGACAATAGAGGGCGGGCATCTGTCTGTCGACAACTGACATTCTGTTTTCTCAGCGACATCATGCTCAATTTGGTCCCGCGAATTGCCTCAGGATTTATTGCGTGGACCAGCAATGTTTCACCGCCTGAACGGGCGACGGGATTTGAACGTCGGATCGGCCAGCGAGAGAAGGAGTTTCGTCGATTCACCGGGTGCATCCGACCGTCGAGCCCCGCTAATTGAACACGCTCCTGGAGCCGTAAGTCTTTTCCCAACAATGACGAAGCCCTTCGGCGCTCTCGCCGAAGGGCTCATTTCTAAAAACAGTCGGGATAGCGGGATTTGAACCCACGACCTCTTGACCCCCAGTCAAGCGCGCTAGCCAGGCTGCGCTATATCCCGTTTTCTGATCGCCGTCTCCTGCAAATACCAGTCAACCTGAATGCGGGTCGTGGTTTGCTGGAGGCCGAGACTGACACCGGCGGGGGATTTCTCGTAAACCTCGCCATGGCAAGGCATTTCGAGAAATCGGCCCGGTCATCATCCAGCCTTCGCTGCTAGAAAATTCCAGCGACGTAGCCAAAGGTTATCCTCAGACCGGGGCGGTTTTGCAAGCCAACATCGGGAGCCGGTTGAGAACCCATTTTTTTCATTTAACCCAAATTACGTTGATGCAGCGGTTGATCGAGCAGGAAGTTGTTGATTCTGCCAGTGACGGCACTGGTTTTTGGGGTGGCGTTTGTTTTTCTGGAGTCTATCCTTCATTAAGTTCGTAAATTCTACGTAAGACCAGCATTCCTAGACCGTCCTAGATGCGTATCGCTTGGCAGCAGGTTGAATCAACGCGATTCAATGTTAGCAGGCCGGTTTTGCCCCCACTTCTGAAAGGTCGCCCCATGAACAACATTCCAGGTGAAAACACTAACCTAGGCACCAATCCAGTATCGCCCGGCGATACGCTGGTATCGGTGGCGACGGCCGCTCCGGCTGCAAAGTCAACTGCCGGTGGCTTGTTGCTGAAGCCAATTCTCGCTTTGGCATTGGGCGTCCTCAGTTTCCAGCTTGTGCAGAACTATGACGATGTGGAAAAGTCATTCGCTGCATTGAGCGGCCAGTCAGCGGCACCAACTTCCCGAAGTGACGGGGAAGGCTGCTGCTCGATGAAGGCTTCAATGATGGCAATGCAGAGCGGTGGGACATGCCCCCATTCTGCTCAGGCCTCGCTGGCGAGCAGCAGCGGCGAAGGTTGCCCACACGCGGCCATGTCAAGCGGTGGATGCTGTAGTTCGGGGAAGGGGACTGCTGGCGATGTTGGAGCAGTTGTTGCTTCGCTTGACGAAGATACAGCCGCCAGTGCTATCGTGCCCGTGAACTTGCTTGCCCCGGCTATTGTTACGGAGTAGTTCTGTCTCCAGACACGGACTGTTTAGGTTACTGGACTAGAAGTGGTTTCATAACCCTCTGGCGGAAGAGTCGGGATCTTGACTCGCCGAGGGAAACCTGCCACCAGCATGGTTTTGAAACAGACTCCAAGTCCCATGCGTGCGGCGGGTCTATGACGATCGAAACGAAGCGACGACTGGTTGATTCCAGTCGTCGTTTTTTGTTTATGGTCGGTTAGAGTCTTTCGTCGTTGATCAAGTGGGCTGCTGGCAATTGTCAGGTGGCTGAAACGATTCGAATCAGATGACGGGGAGCATATGGTGAGAGAGGACCGAGCGACTCTTTCTGTTGAAGTCATTCGAGCGATTGATCGATTGGCGATCGAGCAGTTCGGTTTTTCAAGTCTCGTGCTGATGGAGAATGCTGGTCGGGGTGCTGTAGAACGAATTCAACTGGATTATCCGGGGGCCAATTCAGTAGTGATTGCCTGCGGGAAAGGGAACAACGGCGGCGATGGCTATGTCATTGCTCGGCATCTGGCGATTGCTGGCTGGACGGTTAGTTGCCTGGCCCTTGCCGCGTCCGAGGAATGCTCGGCCGACTGCCGGGTCAATCGAGTGATCATTGAGTTGAGTGACGCCGCAGACGTGATTGAGACAACCAGCATATCGGGTGACGAACTTGAAGTGATCGTCGCCAAAGTGGATTTGGTGATCGATGCAATTCTGGGTACCGGGAACAGTGGCGAGCCGCGAGGTGAGGCTGCGCGAGTGATTGAGCTATTGAACCTCAGCGGTAAACCCTGCGTGGCAATTGATGTACCAAGTGGTTGCGATGCCAGAACGGGGGAGTTGGCGACCAAACACATTTTGGCCAATCAGACCCTCACGTTTGTGGCCCGCAAGACGGGGTTCGACAATCCAGCCGCGTGGCCCTCGTTGGGAAAAGTGACGGTCATTGGAATCGGGATTCCCGACAGGGTGATTGATGCTGCCGTGTCATCGAGTTGGCTGTAGAGCAACGGCAATCGGATTGGTACTCATCCCGTTGAAAGACTTGTCAGAGCTAGGAAGCAGCAATTGCGAATTGCGGCTGTTTGTCGCTAGCGGAAATGCTCTTTCACAAGGAAGCGAAAGTCGACAAGTGAGCGGACCTTGTGGATCTTTGTTTTGAAGAGATCAAAGTCAGGAGCAAACTTGGCAAAGTAGCAACTGGTGCGGGCCAATCGCTTCAAGGCCAGATGCGAGCCGTAGAACTCGAACTCTCCTTCGACCAGTTGCAATAGTGCTCTTGCCCGTTCGTTAGGGGTTGGCTGGGCGAGGGAAGGGCCCCCTTGCACGAGGCTGCGGGCGTGCAGAAAGATCCAGGGATTGCCAAGGCAGCCTCTGCCAATCGCGACACCATCGGCGCTGGTCTCTTTAAGGAAGCGAATAGCATCCTCGGGAACGCGGACCCCTCCGCTACCTAAAACGGGAATCGACACGGCCTGTTTGACCCGGGCGACTACGCTCCAATCGGGACCGCCAACGTAAGACTGTGCGACACTGCGTGCGTGGACATCGACTGCGGCCGCTCCGGCCGCTTCGGCGAGGCGAGCGACTTCTGGGGCGGTTTCGCGATCGGCGTCTGGCCCTGAGCGAATCTTGAGCGTAACCGGGATATCAACTGCCTTAACCGCAGCTTCAACAAGAGTAGCAATTTTTTGGGGATGGGCCATTAGCGCTCCCCCTTCGCCGCGCTGGACGAGTCGCTTGATTGGACACTCGAAATTCAGATCAACGATCGAAAAGCCCGCTTGTTCAACGACTTTTGCAGCCTCGGAAATCTCGTGTGGATCGGAAGAGCTAATTTGACCGACGGCGGGTCGCTCGGAAGGTTGCGTCATCAGCAGCCGCATGGCCCGCTTGTCGCGGGCTGCGACATCACTAGCGTCGAGACGTTCACCGCAGACGAGGCTGGCACCGAACTGCTTCATCATCAGGCGGAACGGATAGTTGGTATGCTCCTCCATTGGTGCCAGGGTAATGGGGTGGGCAATTGTGACGTTTCCGATACGCATCGCAGCAGGTTTTAAGCCTTGAGTAAATTGATTTGTGCTTGGAAACAGACAACGGAGCGGTCTCTATCAGCCCGGAGATTGTAGATACTTCGCAGTGAACCGGAATGGTTGAATGGTGTCCGGCGGGCAGAGTCAGGCCAAATGGCCGCTATCGGCTAGAATCAAGCTGCCCAGACGATCGAACGACTGATGTTTTTGGTGACTCAAAGGAGCCTTTGTGCCTTACGTAATGTTTCTGGCGATTTGTGCGATTTGGGGTGGCAGCTTCATTTTGATGAAGAAGGCGAGCCTGTGCTATACGCCGGTGACGATTGGAGCCTGGCGGGTTATTGGTGGGGCGGCGGTTCTAGGGGCGATTTGGGGGTTACGACGGTTGTCTGCAACTGAGCGGGTAACGTCATTCGACAAGAAATGGCTGCGACCGTTTTCTCTGGTGGTCGTATTGGGGTTCTTGTGGCCATATTGCATTCAACCCTATTTGATTACCCGAGATGGAAGCGCTTTTGTCGCCATGACGGTCGCGTTCAACCCGCTGTTCACAATTCTTGTATCGCTCCCTCTCCTTGGGATTCAACCAACGCCGCGGCAAATGATCGGAGTGGGGGGTGCGCTGATCTGCATGGCGATTTTGATGGCGGATGGGCTGACCAGACAGATCCCGCTTAGTCACATTCTACTGGGGCTATCGGTTCCGTTTGGCTATGCGGTCTCGAACGTCGTTATCAGGGGTTGGTTGAAGGAGATTCCGGCCCTCGATTTGACTCTGGCGGCCCTGTCCGTTTCGCTTTTGATTTTGGGGCCATTGGCACTGGTCGTGCCCGTGGATACCGAGCCGCGTCCCGATCAATGGTGGATCGCCACGACGTGCATGCTGGCGTTGGGAGTTTTTGGAACGGGGCTGGCGATGTACTGGTTCAACTTGTTGATTAAGACGCAAGGGCCACTGTTCGCTGGGATGGTGACAAACCTTGTTCCTCTGGGTGCAGTCTTTTGGGGCTGGATGGATAGCGAAACTGTAACGGTTGCTCAGCTTGGTGCGGTGCTGGGAGTGCTGTCGATGGTGACGTTGGTCCAATATGGCAGTGCCCGCCCCACAAGTATTAGCGTGCGACCTGACGTGGCCGCAGGAGATTGATGTCGCACTGAACGCGAGCAAGAATTGAGTCTGCTATGAGCTTGGGTGGAGCCGCAGGAGCTTGCCAGCCGACATGTTTTACCCAATCGGGTCTTGTGAAACGTCCGTGCAAGTCGCTGTCGAATTCTATAGGGTGACATCGAGCCGGATGAGTCACCCGTTTCAAACGCCATGTAGAGTTGATTGTGCCAGGGATGTCGTTAATCGATAGAGATGTTAGTGAACGCTCTCGGTCAATGCTCGGCAAAGAGACAATCTTTGCAATCGCTGCAGGGGCAGTGGTTCTCGTCGTTTATGAAGAGTCTACAGGGTTGTTTGGAGAATCCGATGGTCCATTGTTGCAAGCTGATTGTCCCGGCCTTCTGCCTGGGGGCGATTTCGGCCTCTATTCCGTTGCCCGCTGCCAACGCAGCAGATCACTCTGTGCTTGTGGCGATGGTTGCGACATCGCAGCTACCAACGCCCTCAACGACACCACTGCCCCTGCGGCCAATTCCCTCTGGTCAATTGCCGCCATCTCCTCCGTTGCAAATGCCAATTGGCGGGCCGGGCGTAGACGGCCAACCCCTTGTGCGCGAAATGCCCCCGATTCCTGCTCCGGCCATGTCTGCCCCCTCCGCAGATCTGCCAGGGCCAATTTATTCGACGATGCCACCGGGTCAATCGGTTGAGTCTGGGGCTGGGCTTCCCACCTACCAACCTGCTTACCCCACGATGACGGTTCCATCTCCTATCCCGTGGAATGGCAGCGAACCAACAGTCATTAGCAGCTTCCCAAACCTCGGATCGGGACCTCCTCCCGGGAACCTTGGTCGAGCCTACAAGACTCGTAGCGAACTTGTTCCAGAGAACAAACATGCCAGAACGGGAATGGTTCGGATTTATCTGCCAGAAGATGCTGAGTTATCGAGCCGCGGATTGAAAAGCTCGTGGAATGGCAAGTACTGGCAGCTCGAGACAGCCGAGCCTTTGCTGCCTGGCGTTCCACATATCTACGCGATTAAGGGAACTTATTTGCGAAATGGGCAAAAGGTTACCGATGTCCGGTGGGCGAGATTAATCTCCGGCAGGATTGTCGATTTGGACTTCTAGTGGTTGTTCAGACACCTCATGCCGCATTGATTGACCAAGTTAAGCGGTAACTGGCGATCGTCTTGCGATGCCGACAATCAGAAGTCCCCGCTCAGGAAATGATTCCTGAGCGGGGACTTCTTGATTTTTTTCAATGGGCTGCTTACCCGCGTGATTGTCGTGCCAAGGAACGTTAGGCAGTTCCCTGTGATTGCTGGAATCTTCTTCCTGATTTGGTTGGAGTCCCAATTCCTGTTCGGTTGAACCGCAATCTCTCACGACAATTCGTGGCCGAAACAAAAGCATCTAGCGATACAGGTTGCTAACGATTTTGAGATCGGGGTGAGTCTTTTGCAGGCTCCTGAGTGCTTCGGTGGAAATGGGCGTATCGGTCGTCTCCAGGTGGACAAGCTTTTTTAAGGACTTCAGTGCCCCGATGTTCTTTCCCGTAACGTTGGGATTGGCCGTAAAATAGAGTTCCTCAAGATTTGTCAGTCCCTTCAATGACAGAAGGCTGTCATCAGTCAGCTCTGGGTTCTGGCTGCAAAACAAGATTCGGAGCTTCTTGAGAGGCTTCAGAAGAATGCCGAAATACTTGTCCCCGACACCCACGCCACCAATATTCAGCGATTCAAGTTTCGTCATTTGAGCAATGGCTTTCGCACCGTTCTGATTCAGCCGACAGCCGGCGACTGATAGTCTTTCGATGCCGTCAAAGCAGTCTGCCTTGCTCATAGCCAGCAAGCCGTCCCCGTTGATCGGGCAAACACCCAGATCTAAATCCTTGATGTTTTTGAGGTGCGTCAAAAGCTCGAGCGACTTGTCCGTCACATTACAGCGGAAGATATGCAGCTTCGTTAAGTTCGTGAGAGATGCAACACCTGCGATGGTCGCATCGCTGAGGGTCGTATTTCCAAGATGCAGTTCTTCTAATTGCGACAAGTCACCCAGCGCGGCGAACCCTTCGGGGGTTAGCTGTGCGCCGTTAATGTATAACACCTTCAGGCTCGGGATGGCCTTAATTGCGACCAGTCCGCCATCCTTCAGCCCATTGCCATTGGCCTCGATTCGTTCTAGCGTCGGAATCTGTCCGAGCGCAGCCAGACCATCGTTGTTAACGGCGGTTCCAGTCAAAGAAACGGCCTTAAGATTGGGTAGCTTTTGCAAGTTAGCGATCCCGGCATTAGTTACCCGACTACCCTCAAGATTGAGAGATTCAAACCCTTCCAGCCCACGATCAGCAGAGGCTAGCTTGGCCAGGTCTTCATCGGTGATCTTGTTATTCGGAATCTGCCGGAACTCGGCGATGATCTCTTCAGCCGATGGGGGAGGTGGCGATGGAGGAGCGACGGGGGCTGGTGGCGGAGCAGGCTGAACTACAACTGGCTCTGGCGCTGGTGGGTTGGTCAGTTCTCCCCAAGTCGGTATCTTGTCGCACCCAGTAAGGACCAGCAGGAGCAATGGAGTCCAGCGTAGGGACAGAGAACGCCAAACACGAGGAAAAAAAGGGGTAGGCATCTCGCAATAACTCCAGGGAAACAAAACAGGACCTAAACCAAAAGAATAGTAAACAAAACGCCAGTACACGCTTTGGTGGACTCAGTGTATTAAGACATAAATGGCGCGGTTTTGAAACTCTGATTCTCAACATTCTCGCCCAAAAGTTTTGGAGCAGATTGCATCGTCTTTAGTTTCAAACTTCCGAGAGGCTGATCATCATGGAGTGGGAGAGAGGTTGGCGATTGCCTGGGCTAGTTGTCATAAACTTCGCGTTAACTCTGTAGTGAATGGTTCAATACCCAAGAGCAATCGATCGGCAAAACTGGTGCTTGAGCAAAACATGGCGAAGCAGGCGATTTGCCAGCTCAACTTCACAAGGTCACAAAGCCCAGCCAGGTCACGAAGATTTTCGGTCAGGCTATGTTGCGGCTGACGCACCCTCCGAAAGCAAAACGAGTTGCCATTTAGTATCTGCGAGGCGTTACCGATATGCTGACAAAACGGGTGATCCCATGTCTCGATGTTCATGCTGGCCGGGTCGTCAAAGGGGTCAACTTTCTGAACTTGCAGGATGCTGGCGACCCAGTGGCCATCGCCGAACGGTACGAAGTAGACGGGGCTGATGAGTTGGTCTTTCTAGACATCACTGCGAGTCACGAGCAACGCGGGATTATTCTTGATGTAGTGCGGCGAACGTCCGAAGTCTGCTTCATGCCGTTGACCGTTGGGGGAGGGATTCGCACTCTCGATGACATTCGAGACTTGCTGAGGGCTGGTTGCGATAAAGTTTCGATCAATTCGACTGCTGTTCGCAATCCCGAGTTTGTGCGCGAAGCCGCACTCCGGTTTGGGAGCCAGTGCATTGTTGTCAATATCGACCCTAAGCGAACGTATCACAATGGTCGGGAGATGTGGGAAGTTCATATCAACGGCGGACGCATTCCAACTGGCCTCGAAGCAGTTGAATGGGCGCTGAAGATGGAAGACTTGGGAGCTGGTGAGATCGTTCTCACCTCAATGGATGCCGACGGAACGAAGGACGGCTACGATTTACCAATCACTAAGGCAGTCAGCGAAGCGGTCACCATTCCCGTTATTGCCAGCGGCGGCGCAGGCCACCCCGAGCATTTGCGGCAGGCCTTGGTTGAAGCAGGCGCCAGCGCAGCACTGGCCGCCAGCATCTTCCACTTTGGAACCCACCCCATTGGAGAAACAAAAGCTTACTTGGCCAGTCATGGAGTACCAGTTCGCTTCAATCGCGTCTTGCAAGATGCGTAGTCGCGAACGGCGGTGGTTAGCGTTCTGCGGACGTTGCGTCTCTTGGTTCATAGAGAAATCGATCAGCAGCAGGACCCACGTTGGCGGATAAGTGCCAATGCCCGTACTGTGACCAGTCAGTTGCAGTCAACCACAACCTTGCCTAAATCGATCTTGCTGACGACTTCAGGCTACGGGTCGATGAACATCATGACCTTGGCAAGAATCCCTCAGTTCAGATCGTTCTTTACGAAAGCACGTCAGTTTGTTCGTTCGACTTGGTCGGATGATTCGCACTTATAACCTGCTGCGTTTTCTCGCAGGATCGGCGAACGTGCTCCAAAAACAGGATTGGCTCTCGCTCGATGGTTGGCGCTGTAGTCGTTCCCTGAGGCTCCTTGACAGTGATTTCGAGTCCACGTTCTTTGTTCTCAAACTGCCTGTGAGAATCTGGCCATATGATCAAGAACAGATTGGAGTAAGCGGGCTTCCATTAACAATTCAAGGTAATGAGGCGAGAAGCTTTTGGCCAATTGCCTTTCCAGAATCCCTTCGATTGTCCAAATTACTCTTTCGTCGGCTTGGTCCGCCAACAAGTGATTGCTCTCGTCTTCGCAACGCCTCAGAAGCTCGAAAAGTACAAGTACCTGTTTGTTGGTCACCTCAGCCCAGACCAATCGCCCTCTGTATACGCTGAACTGGGTGAAGTGATCATGTCAATTACTGTGAACACACCCTTGGAGTCGATAGCAGCGGCGAATCCGAGGACGTCCTCCAATCTACTGTGTGCTCTTGATGATCGTCGACTAGGAGTAACGAACAACCCGTCAGATCGATTCCATCTAGGGTGATTTGACTGACGGCGGAAGGTGAAGTCGGTTGGTGGATCGTGATGTGATAGTTCGTTTCACGATAGCGGTAGTGCAGTTTGAATGATGTCCACACTGCAGGCAGGCAGGGAGAGAAATAGAGGCGGTCGGTCTCCAGGCGGAGGCCCAACAGCGATTCGATGATAAGTCGGTACATCCAGCTCGCCGAGCCGGTGTACCACGTCCAGCCGCCTCGGCCGGTGTGAGGGGCAACGGCGTAGACATCGGCGGCTACTACGTATGGTTCCACCTTGTAGACCGCAATGCGACTGGGGGTAGATCCGTGATGGATGGGATTGATGAGCGAGAACAATTCCCAAGCACGAGGGGCATCGCCGAGTTTGGCGAACGCCATTACGGCCCAGACCGCCCCGTGCGTGTACTGTCCACCGTTCTCGCGCACGCCGGGGACGTATCCCTTGATATAGCCAGGATCAAGGGCCGACTTGTCAAACGGGGGGGCGAATAACTGGATCAGTCGATCGTCGCGGTTCACAAGTCGCCGATCGACCGCCTGCATCGCTTGTAATGAGCGTTGAGGATCGCCGGCCCCTGAAAGGACCGACCAGCTTTGCGGAAGCGAGTCGATCTGACATTCCGCGTTGCTTGCGGAGCCAAGCGGTTCGCCGTTATCGAAGTAAGCTCGGCGGTACCAATCTCCGTCCCATGCGTGCAGGTCGATGTTCGCCGAAAGAGTAGCTGCTTCCGCTGCACATCGTTGTGCGAACTCGTCGTCGCCACGAGCTTTGGCTACGCCTTCAAAACGCTGGAGAATCTCGAAGAGGAAGAACGCAAGCCAGACACTCTCGCCTTGGCCCCGCTCGCCAACAAGATTCATCCCATCGTTCCAGTCGCCCCCACCCATCAATGGTAAGCCGTGCACACCGAAGTTGAGACTGCGTGTGATGGCCCGAACGCAGTGGTCGTACAAGGTTGCGGTGTCCTGCCCGATCGATGGCAGATCATAGTAGGCGTCTTCATCGGGCTTAACGAGCCGACCATCGAGGAATGGAATTTGCTCGTCGAGGACACCTATATCACCGGTGCCGTTGATGTAACGACAGGCAACGAGCGGGAGCCACAGAAAGTCATCCGAGAAGTGCGTCCGAACGCCGCGTCCACCGGGTGGATGCCACCAGTGTTGGACATCACCCTCCTTGAATTGATGCGCAGCACATAACAGCAGATGCGCCCGAATCAGTTCGGGCTTTGCGTAAAGCAGCGCTGCGACATCCTGTAACTGATCACGGTAGCCGATCGCGCCACCCGATTGGTAGTAGCCGCTGCGTGCCCAGAAGCGGCACGACAACGTCTGATACAACAGCCAGCCATTGGCGAGAATGTTGACGGCTGGATCGGGCGTCTCGATATGAACGGCACCCAGTGTTCGGCTCCAGAATTGCCACACGGCTTCGAGATGGCGCCGGGCTGCTTCAGGGGATTTTGAGGCATTGACCAACTGGCGAACGTGACTGATGTCACGGCCGGCTCCGAGTGTGAAGACCACCTCTCGTTCGCGCCCATCGATCAATTCGAACGATGTTTGAATCGCTCCACACGGGTCCATGCCTGCACCAACTCTGTTCGAGAGTCGCTGCCGATTCATAGCGGCGGGTTTCGCCATACTGCCGTTGCGTCCCAGGAATTCGGTACGATCTCCGGTGACAGTTCGTGCCATGTTGGACACGTAGAAAAACGGAATCTGCTGGGCGAATTCGGCGCTGTAGGGATTCCTAGCAAGCAACGCTCCACATTGCGGATCAACTTCGGTGACCACGTGCATCAGCCCTTTAGCACGCATCTCACCCAGCACCCATTCAACATAGCCGGTCACAGACAGACGGCGGGTGCGACCGGAGGTGTTTCGAATCTTCAGGCGGAAGAATTTGACGGGATGATCAACACTGACGTAGATCCACAGCTCGGTCGTAATTCCCGACTCGGTATGTTCGAAGACCGTGTACCCAAATCCATGCCGACAAACGTATGGCGTCGTCGAGCGGATTGGTTGCGGCGTGGGTGACCAGACTTGACCGCTCTCGTCATCGCGTAAGTAAAGGGCTTCGCCAGTGGAATCAGTGATCGGGTCGTTATGCCAGGGAGTGAGGCGGAACTCGTGGGCGTTGTTGCACCAAGTGTAGGCGCCGCCTGCTTCCGAAACGACAGTCCCAAATTCAGGATTGGCGAGCACATTCACCCAAGGTGCGGGACTTATCATTCCTGGAGCCATACGGATGACGTACTCGCGACCATCGGGAGTAAAGCCCCCAAGGCCGTTGAAGAACAACAGGTCTGGTGCTTGAACCTCAGCTTTGGGGACCACCACTGCTTCGGGGCGAACCGTGCGGGTGGGAATTAGTTCGGGAATCTTGAGATCGGAGCGAATGCGGCGATCAAGCTGCTCCTCCAACGTTCCGTCGGAATCGAGAAGAATAACCCGGGCCACTGTTTGCAGCAGTAGTCGGTCTTCCTCGCTCAGTTGCTCACTACGACGAACGAATACCCCGCCCGGATGATCAAATGGTGGTGCGTCCGAACCGGCAGCACACATCCCGATGATGGCATCCTGTAACTCCTGTCGATAGCCATTGTCTCCTTCGTTCCAGATAACCAGATCGACCGGCAGTCCTTTGAGTCGCCAGTAAGCATGCGCCTGGACCAGTTGACGGACCAGTTCCAGACGATCGGTCCGACCGATACGCAAGAGTACAATGGGCAAGTCGCCAGAGATGCCATGTCCCCACAGGCCAGATTGGCCCCGCTGATTTCGCGCCAGCATCGACGCATTTACTCGCTGAGCAGCGTTAACGAAAATGATAGAACTGGCAAGTCGGCCATAGAACTGGGCGTCGGCTTCGCTAGCGTTCAACTGTCGCAGCAGAACTTGTCCGTGTGTCCACGCCATGTCAAGGACGCGATCGGCCAGATGGCGATCACGATAGCGATCCACGAGGAGTACCGCTGCGTCGCGTGTGTCAGCCATTCCTGTAACGACATCAACGGAGACGACTTCGTCGGGAGCAAGTGTAATCCGCTGCCGAATCGATACGATCGGATCAAGAGTTGAGCCCGAAGTGTTGGACAATGGACCCGCACGCTGCATAGCTTCAGGATTTGCTGTCGTGCGTCGCCGTCCGAGAAATTGGGCTCGGTCGGTTTCAAACGATGGCTCATGCTGCGAGGGACTGCGGACAGCCATCAGATGCAACATCCATGGGGGATGCTCCTGATGCGATCGGGGTCGACGGGAGCAAAGAATGGCTTGCCGCGGCTTATCAATTTCCGTTTGCACAAACAGATTTGAGAACGCCGGATGGGCCGTGTCGGCCGCGAGGGAGGCGATTACGACTTCCGCATAGCTAGTCAGTTCGATGGTGCGCGTCACTTTGGACCGATTGGTCAAGGTAACACGTCGAATCTCAATGTCGTCCTCGGGAGAGACCGCGACTTCGGTATGCAACTTGATGTCATGATCGCGGCGACGGAACTCGGCCCGCGCCTGTGAGAAAATCGCCTGATACCGACGACCGACCACAAGCGATGGTTGATACGAGGTTGACCATACTGCCCCAGAGGCAACATCACGGAGGTAGCAGAAGAGACCGGTGCTATCGCGGGTCGCATCTTCCCGCCAGCGTGTGATCGCCAGTCCTTTCCACTGGCTATACCCGCCGCCGCTATTAGTCACCATGACATGGTATCGACCATTCGAGAGCAAGTGGACTTCTGGTATCGGTGTGTTTGGTGTCGTGAAGACGCGCCATTGAGCTTGTAGATCAATTGAGGAATCCCGGACGCCACTGGCTTCTGTAGCATGCGGAAAGAATGACGCCACGCGCGGGACACGCTCCTGGAGCAACAATTCGGTCGCCTGGAGTTGCGGATCGGACAGGAATCGCCGCTGCATGGGTCGATTCAATAGGCGATAGGCGATTGCCAGCAGGCTCATTCCCTGATGATGAGCCATGTACGAGCGGACGATCGCGTGAGGATGGGGCCTGGGTAACCGCGAACGGGTGTAATCGATCGCCTCGTAGAACCCGTAGCGGCTGGAGAATCCACTGGCCTGCATGAGCTGCAAGTTAGCGCACGCCGCACGCGGCGCGACCATCAGCGCCATGACCGTCGCATACGGGGCGATGACCAGATCGTCGGCGAGGCCGCGCTTGAATCCCAAGCCCGGCACTCCGAATGCCCGGTATTGGTAGTTCAAGTGAGCGTCGGTGGTATAGTAGCCCGACTCTGAAATGCCCCACGGAATGCCCCGCAAGCGACCATATTGTCGCTGTCGATCGATGACTGCCCGGTAGGTCTGATCGAGGAGGGTATGCCGATAGGTTGGCATCACCAACAGCGGCATGAAGTATTCGAACATCGAACCGCTCCAGGAAAGGAGCATTTGCTGGCGATTAGATGTTGTCAGCAGCCGACCCAGCGCGAACCAGTGCTCTTGTTTGATTCGGCCCTGCGCGATAGCCACAAAACTCGCAAGTCGCGATTCCGAAGCCAGCAAGTCGTAAAAGCTGGCATCCCGTCGTCGTTCACTGACATTAAAGCCAATGGCGAGCAATCTTCGTGAAGAATCATAGAGGAAGTCATATTCCAGCTCGGCAAACTCCCCCGCAAGTCGGGCCAGTTGCTGAATGATCTCGATCCGTTCAGCGGCACGCTGCCCGCCGAGATCGATTTGTTCGCGAAGATTGAGTAGCTCGGAATGGTCGGTTGCATCGCTGCCGTCGTGTTGATTGGACTCAGTACTTGTTAGCTCGTCAATAACCGATAGGAGTGACGGAACTAGCGTGACGATCCCAGTAAGCGATGAGACGCGGTCAAGCTGATCAAGGTGGGCTTGAAGTGCTGTCCACAGTTCGCGCTGTGCGGGTGGACCGCGAGTTGACACTTTCGGCGAGTGTCTAGTGCCCGACAGCCACGGAGCGATCCACATCAAGTCCCGACCGTGATCGCGACATTGTTGTTCGAGATCGACCAACCACGGCAGCGCGGTCACTGGAAACGATGCAGGTGGGTTACCGTGCAGTGCTACGGCGGCCGTAGCGAGATTCCGCATCAACTCGCTGGCCGTCATGAGACAGACCGAGGGGGAGCATAAGCGATCGCTTCTCTCCAGCAACGATAACGCAGGAGCAAGCGCCATCGCAGTCGCGGCGGAGGTTGCGCTCAGATCGAGCAATGCGTACCGGGTACTGTCAAGAGTCCCGCCCCATCCGGAAGAGAGGAGCGATCGCGCGGGGAGTTCCAGCAAGCCCGCACGCAAGGTGAGTAAATGTCCGGATAAATTGCCGCTATCGACCGTCGAGACATAGTTTGGATAGAGCGGATTTAACGTCTGCGTGTCGTACCAGTTCAGAAAGTGACCATGAAAACGCTCCAGATTCTGC
>JAIXVG010000502.1 GCA_027483145.1 Planctomyces sp. | reverse complement strand
GTCCCTGAAGTCTTTGTACGGGTCTTTGAAGCGACTCGAAAAATTGGGACTCAGGAACCAAAGAAGCTCAGCGAGAACATCGTCCAGCTTTATCCGATGGGACTGCTGGTTGGTTATTTCCGCAAGCCCGAGTTGCTTGAGTCCGATGTCTCTCTTCCTTCGACCCTGCCTTCTGGCTCTGGTGAGAAATGGACAGGCTCCATGACTATCGAGCGGCCGTCCAATCGCACAATTCACACTGCGACCTTCGTCCGATCTGATGCCGTACCATTTGGTCTAGTTCAGTGGTCGGTGAAGATTCGACGCGAAGAGAAAGACGCTTTGGCCACACGCGACAGCTATCTGCCTCAAACCGAAGTGGTCATCGAGCAGAAGTTGGTTGAGATTGGCGACAACGCCCAGCCCGAATTGCCTTTGCCGTAACGGGCAGGCGACCTAGGCTGCCTCGCGCTTCGGCTTCATCTGCACCGTGGCTGCTTCTCGGCCACTTTCCAGATTGAGGGTCCGCCGCACGCCGTATGGAGTCGTCTTTTGGACCTGGAAGTAAATCCGTGAGCAAAGCTCGCCGAGCATTCCCAGGCATAGAAACTGAACGGCAACCATCCCGCAAAATGCTGACAACAGCAGCAGCGGGTTGCCGGTCATGTCGACACCTTGACCCAACTTCATCCACAACGTGGCTGTCCCGGAGACCATTGCGGCGGCTGCGCACATCAGCCCGATTGAGCCAAACAGCTTCATGGGACTGACGACGTATTGAATCAGATACTTGACCGTCATCAGATCGAGCAGTACCCGGGTGACCCGGCTGATTCCATACTTCGATTGGCCAAACAGACGCGGCCGGTGGTTTGTCACCACTTCCACGCACCGTGCCCCGCGCCAATGGGCCAGGATGGGTATAAAGCGGTGCATTTCACCGTAGAGCTGCAGCTCCTGGGCGATCTCAGTCCGGATGACCTTCAGAGTGCAGCCTAAATCGTTTACCGGAAAACCAGTCACTTTGGCGATGAGCCAATTTGCGATCTTGGAAGGGAGCTTCCGGTTGATGAATGTATCTTGCCGCTTCTTACGCCAGCCGTGAACCAGGTCGTAACCCTGTTCTATCTGGTCGAGCATCATGGCGATATCGGCCGGGTCGTTCTGCAGGTCGGCATCGATGGTGATTACTACGTCGCCACTTGCAGCCTGAATTCCTGCCTGCATGGCGGCAGTTTGCCCAAAGTTGCGGCGGAACTCGACAACTTTGACTCGGTCATCGGCTTGGGCGAGTTGATCAAGGACAGCCGCGCTTTGGTCGCGCGATCCGTCATTCACCATGATGAGTTCATAGGAATGAGGGAGGGGGTCGAGGGCATTCAGCAGCCCCTGATACAAATGAGGAAGGTTTTCTTCTTCGTTATAAATGGGGACGACAACTGACAGATGCATGGCCAATCCCTGGCTAGTTTGTGGCAGATCGAGTTTGGTCAGCCGCAGACGCAGTGGGGTCATCGCTAAGCGGAAGTTCTTTGGTAAACCCCAGTCTGGAAACGGGTTTGCAAACCGGTTCCGGTGCGGTCTCTTCAATCGGAGTGGAGTATTGAAGAATTCGAATTGTGGGTCCAGACGGCTTTTGGCCATGGTTGGCAATCTCCGAATAAGGATGAGAGAACCTTCACCGATGAGGCCCCTCTACCCTATCTGGGGATGTTGCGCGAAAAAATTGGGGAGCCGACGGAAATTGGTCCCTCCTTTGTTGAAAACTGAGTCGCTTGGCTGCCTGGAGTTGGCCGATTAGCGCTGTGGGGCAGGCGTTCATTTTGTTGATCAGCCGAACTGGGATTGGGCGACGCGTGTCAGAAAAATTTGGCGAAATAGAGTTGCCAGACGCCACCCGAACTGTACACTTGTGCTGTAAATCGGCAGCGGAGGATTTTTTTGGACAATGGTCTCAACGAACCGAAACGCGTCGATGGACTGTTTGCGAATTTGCCCCACCACCTGAAAGCCAATAATGGCCTATTTCCCTCATTTTACCGACTTTTGTCGATTGGCCGCCGGGGTCGAACTTGTTCCGGTTTACCGGCAGCTGCTCAGCGATACCCTGACACCGCTGACCGCGTTTGCTCGCCTGGAGGGGGGGGAGCATGGATTCCTGTTTGAGAGCGTTGTGGGGGGGGAGCGGGTTGGGCGGTACAGCTTTTTAGGAACCGAACCGTTTCTGGAAATCGAGGCCTATGGAAATGAGGTGCGGTTAACCGGTTCGCTTGATTCGCCATCGATTTCGCTGGATGAGAAGGCAAGCCAGCCGCAGCAGGTCAAGACTTGGAGAGCGGATGACCCTTTGGCAGAGCTGGAGGCCATTCTGTCCAGGCATCGGGCGGCTGATGTTGCCGGGTTGCCACGGTTTGTATGTGGGGCCGTGGGGTATGCCGGGTATGACACGGTTCGGTATGTCGAGAATTTGCCGAACTCGCCACCTGATGACCGGCAGGTTCCTGATATGTCGTTTGCGTTCTACAACACGATGGTCATTTTCGATCATGTGAAGAAGACGATTCTGGTGGTCGCGTTGGCTAACGTTTGTACTGGAGATTTAGGGGCGACATACCGGGCTGCTTGCGACCGGATTGATGGGCTGGTGCAGAAGCTGCAAGCACCCAGCGATCGACTGGAGTTTTGTGATATTGACACATCGCCCAGGGAGTTGCCCCCCGCCAAGTCGAACTTCTCGCAGGAAGACTACGAGGCGGCTGTTTCGAAATGCAAAGAGTACATTACAGCTGGGGACATTTTTCAGGTGGTGCTTAGTCAGCGGTTGGAGGTCGAAACACCGGCTGAGCCGATTGACATTTACCGAGCACTGCGAGTGGTGAATCCCAGTCCGTTTATGTTTTTGCTCAAAGGTCCACGGGTCCAGTTGATTGGGAGTTCGCCCGAGGTCATGGTACGCGTGGAAGATCGCGAAGTGACGATTCGTCCGTTAGCAGGGACGCGAAAACGGGGGGCGACGGCGGCAGAGGATCAACAACTGGAAGAGGAACTGTTGCGCGATGAGAAAGAGCGGGCAGAGCATGTGATGCTGATTGACCTGGCCCGTAACGACGTGGGGCGGGTGGCTGCGTTTGGCTCGGTTGAACTGTCGGATGTGATGGTCGTCGAACGCTATAGTCACGTGATGCACATCACTTCGAACGTCAAAGGGAGACTGGCAGACGGTAAAACGATGCTCGATGCACTGCGATCGGGGCTTCCAGCCGGGACGGTGTCGGGGGCACCCAAAGTGCGGGCGATGGAGATAATCGATGAGCTTGAGCCGCATCGCCGTGGGCCGTATGGGGGGGCGGTTGGCTACCTTGACTACACGGGGAACATGGATACTTGTATTGCCCTCAGAACGATTGTGATGATTGGGAATCGGGCCTACGTGCAGGCGGGTGCGGGGATTGTGGCTGATAGTGTTCCGCAACTTGAGTATGAAGAGACGTTGAATAAAGCCAAGGGATTGCTGCTGGCGATTGAGATTGCGGGGACGCAGTTGCTGCATGGGGATGTTTAAGGGGTTTAGGTGTTGGCTGCGGCTAATGTTTGGGCGACTCCAGCG
>JAIXVG010000077.1 GCA_027483145.1 Planctomyces sp. | reverse complement strand
TCCACTCAGAATTGGGTGACAGAGCCAGTGACACCCCAACCTGAATTCTTCGGCATGGCAATCCACTGGTCGAACTCGACGCAGTTCCTCACACCAATAATCCGAGGTCAATGTGGCAGTCGCTGAAGAATACTTGAAGCCCGAGGTCATTCGGACGGTCAGCCGGCTCGACTTGCGGGCTAAGTTTATCGTTGAAGGCTTCCTGACAGGGTTGCACTCTAGCCCGTTTCATGGATTCAGTGTTCAGTTTAGCGAGCACCGGCGTTACGAGCAGGGAGATGATCCGCGGAACATCGATTGGCTGGTCTATGCAAAAACCGATCGCTACTACGTTAAAAAATTTGAAGCCGAAACAAACCTGACCGGCTACCTTGTGCTCGATTCCTCTGAAAGCATGGGATACACCTACCGGCAGACCCTAAACAAATTCGACTATTCCGTTTGTTTAGCAGCCGCGATGGGTTATTTGATGATCAGTCAGCAAGACCCCGTCGGATTGATGACGTTCGATACGACCCTCAAGGCCTGCCTGCCAGCTCGCAGTCGCAGAGGTCAGCTTCCCGAACTACTGGCCCATCTGTCGAAGGCTAGGCCAACGGGCAAGACCGACGTGGCCGCCGCGATAACTCGGCTGGCTGCAATGCTCCGGCAGCGCTCGTTGGTGATGATCTTTTCCGATTTGCTTTGCGATCCAGAGCCAGTCACCCGAGCACTTCAGCTTTTGCGGCATGCCGGGCACGACATCATTTTGTTCCATGTGCTCGACGAAGCCGAGGCTCACTTTCCATTCGACGGAATGGTCGAATTTGTTGATCCCGAAGACGCCGCCACCCTGACGGCCGATGCCAGTGCCCTGAAGCGAGACTATCTCAAAGCCGTCGAAGAACTTCGGGCGAACTACCGACTGCAATCGGTCCGGCTGGGAGCTGATTACGTCCCGCTCGATACCAGCCAATCGTTCGACAAAGCCCTTTACGAGTTTCTGATCCGGCGGCAGGCCCGTTGCTAATCAAAGCCGCGACGATCCAAGTCGAGGACCTTTGATTCTTTCAAGCTTGGCAAGATCAAGCTTTTGTGGCGCGGGAGCACCGTAAAGCGGCAGCCCCCGATGCGGAGGGCTTCTAACCGGGGGCTTCTGAAACAGCGTCCGCACCACCCGCCTTTGTTGATCAAATCTGCGATGACCTCAAATGGTCCCACTTGCGAAGAGTACGGTTCGTATGTACACTTCCTGGGTGCAGTCGCCGCCTGGACGGCGTGCCAGTACCGGGCTTGTGGGTTGGGAAGGCAACTGCCGGGAAGATGCGGGCCTAATGGATGAAACTGAGCGGAGACAACTTGAAACCAGTTCGCCAGCCTTTTATCGTCCTGATCCGCTCGCGGCGGCCCTGCCCCATTATTGGTCTCTGTACGGTCTTCAGTGGGGCCCTGTTCAGCCCGACTTGAACTCTGTAGCCGACGACGCAAACTTGAGTGACTAACCCACTTCTGGCAGAAAAAATCTGGTCGCTGGCCAGCTTTTCTCCAGCAGTGAAACAAGGTGCGGCGTAGGTGGGGTGCTGTCGCTCCTGGGAATATCAGTTTATTGTCGTGGCTTCTTCTATTGTTTTCGGTGAGATTTTTTCGATTGGCAACAGCCTGGAATCGGGTTGCAGTGCCGATCGAAGGTTCCCGCTATAGCGAGTTCGGTCTTTTTGGGTCATTCAGAGTAGTTTATTGCGTAAGGTTGCCTTCTAGTCAGATGGGCAATCGTGAAGGTAATTCGTTCCATGAGTGCAGAAACGTCGGAACCAGTCATTCAGGTCAACAATCTCTCCAAAGTTTATCGCGACTTCTGGGGGCGTAAGAAAGTCCGGGCCGTTAACTCCCTGACGCTCGACGTCAAGAAGGGTGAAGTCTTCGGCCTGCTTGGGCCAAACGGTTCGGGCAAGACAACCACCATCAAGATGCTGCTGGGGCTTTTGTTCCCGACCGAAGGGGAGATCAAGATCCTCGGGCAAAACGCCAGTGATGTTCGCAAAAACGAGCGGATTGGCTATCTCCCAGAAGAATCATATCTTTACCGGTTTCTCAACGCTGACGAAACACTCGATTTTTATGGTCGGCTGTTCAATTTGCCCGCCAAGGTTCGTAAGCAGCGAACAGACGAGCTGTTATCGCTGGTCAAAGTCGAACATGCGCGGCGTCGCCAACTCAAAGAGTATTCAAAAGGGATGACCCGGCGTATCGGCCTGGCTCAAGCCCTGATTAACGATCCCGACCTGATTCTGCTGGATGAGCCAACCAGCGGTCTCGATCCCCTCGGTAACCGGGATATGAAGGATCTGATTCTCAAGCTCAAGGGAATGGGAAAAACCATTCTGATGTGCAGCCACTTGTTGGCCGACGTACAGGACGTATGCGACCGTATCGCCATTCTGTACGGCGGCGAGCTGAAGGTTCTGGGCCGCGTCGATGAGTTGCTGAAGCAGAAGGGGGCAACCCAGATCACTGCGCCAACCTTGACGCCTGAGGCAATCGCCGAGGTTGAAGCGGTTCTGAAGAAGCACGGCGTTAATCAGGTGCAGGTCGACAATCCTCGGTCTGATCTGGAAGACCTGTTCCTGCGAACCGTTCAGGAAAGCCGCGAGCACCCTGGCCGCCGAATTGCACCATAGAGCGGATGACCAGCAAAGCCAGCGAACAACAGGGCTTTGCAATCGCCGGGCGATGATCTCAACGAAGATGATGTTGCCCCGTTGGTTACCGGTCTGAGCTGAATATTGTTTCGTATCGTTGTGAGTTCCGACATCGGAACACATTCATTTTGATCGCGTTGTCTGATTCATCAATTGCCGGGTTTCAGGGTTGAGTTCTTATGTCATTTGATCCGGTTGCATTTTCGTTATGGCCAGCCGTGTTGGTCTGGCTGCAAGTGGTGGGGGTCTCGCTGGCTCTCGCTCTTGTGGTTGGGTTTGGCGGGGCAGTGGCCAGCCATGGTTTCCGTGGGTTTGGTGTTGCCTTCGGTGAAATTGTTGCCGGTTTTCGCGACTTGTTCAGCCTGTCGCTTGGTCGCATTTACGCATTAGCGAAATTGACGTTTCTGGAAGCGATACGCCGCAAGGCTCTCTTAGTATTCGTCGTGTTTGCGATCCTGTTTATGTTTGCGGGCTGGTTTATCACCGACACCGGTCAGAAGGCTGCGCTGCAGGTCAAAGTTCACGTTATCTTCGTGACTTGGACCTTGAGCACGCTTTCTCTGGTCGTGGTGATGCTGCTCGCCTGCTGGGGCATTCCGGAAGATATCCGGGTCCGGTCGATCCACACCGTGGTCACCAAGCCCGCTCGTAGACTGGAAATTGTGCTGGGGCGAATTCTTGGATTCAGCGGTATCGCCACGGTCGTTTTGGCAGTGATGGCTTCGGTTGGTTATGTCTGGCTCAACCGCCAAGTCCCTCCGGAAAGCCAAAGTGAACTGACTTGCCGCAGGCCTATTTATGGGGCCATTTCGTTCCTTGATCGAACAGGTGATCCTGCCAAATTCGGGATTAATGTTGGCGACACCTGGATGTTCCGCAGCTACATCGAAGGGAGTAGCAAAGCTCGGGCGATTTGGAACTTTCCCGGAGTTTCCGCGTCTTCGCTGGACGCCGACGAGAATCTGCAATTGGAGTCGCGATTCCAGGCTTTCCGCAGTCACAAAGGGACGATGGATCGGCAGTTGCTCTACCGGTTTGAATTCGTGAATCCTGAGAAGGAATTACGAGTTCCATACAAGTTGATGGAAGTAGCTGAGTTCATCGGTTCGACAGAAACGGTTCCTCGCAAAATCCGTCCTGATGGCGGTGTGAAGGAATACGATCTGATCAACGACCTGGTTGACAGTAAGGGGAACTTGCAGGTCGAAGTCTCTTGCGTAGATCCAGGTCAGTACTTGGGGATGGCCCGCCCTGACCTGTTCATCAGGACTCCCGACGCCCCGTTTCTTGCGGGCTACTTCAAGTCGGTCGTTGGCATCTGGTTAATGTTGCTGCTTGTTGTGATTCTGGGTGTCTCGGCCAGTACGTTTGTCAAAGGTCCTGTTGCAACGTTGCTGACGTTCTGTATTGTCGTGATCGGCCAAGTATTCCGCGAACTGCTCGATAAAGTGGCGAAGGGGACCCAGGAGGGTGGTGGGCTGTTCGAATCGATCTATCGCCTGATCGCCCATATGAACCCCACGACTCCCGTTCCAGACGGGTTGGCGACCCAGGTGATGAAGACAGTTGACAGGGGCTTGGAGAACCTGTTGTGGGTTTTCCGCCAGATCCTGCCAGATTTCAGCTATTTCAATATGGCCCCCTATATTGCCAACGGATTTGATGTTCCATTCGATGCAGCGGTTTTGCCAAGCATTGTGGTGGTGATGGCTTACTTTATTCCATGCGTCATTATTGCCTACTACAGCTTGCGGCTGCGGGAGCTTGAAGCGAAATGAACCAACTATCGTCTCAGCAAAAGAAGTTGCTGTATCTGTCTCTCTTGGTTGTGCTGTTGATTCCGATCGTGGCCTTGGGGCGACCTGCCGATCGCACCGAAGGGAGTGGCGGGGCACTGGCCCAGTTGCGGAAATCGGCCGACTTGGGTGAAAGCGACATCGGTGATATTGATCCATCCAGTGCCGCGATGAACCTGGTGCTGCTAGGGATGCGTGGCGTGGCCACATCGGTGTTGTGGCAGCAGATGGATCACTTTCGCGAAATCAAAGACTGGGGCCAGATGAGGGCCACCACTCAGTCGATCATTCGCCTGCAACCCCACTTCATCGAGGTGTGGCGACACAATGGCTGGAACCTCGCGTTTAATGTGTCGGCCGAATGGGACGATTTGCGCGACCGATTCTATTGGGTGAAAGAAGGGGGCAAGTTCCTGAAGATGGGGCTTGACCAAAACCGCCGGTCGCCCGAACTCGGCTGGGAAGTCGGCCGAATTTGCGGCTTCAAGATCGGTATGTCAGACGAGCGAAAGTACTTCCGGAAGTTCTTTAAGGTCGATCCCGATCCCAAGTTCAAGGGGTCAGCCGATCCTGAGCTGAACGAACAGGGAGTCGACAACTACCTGGTCGCCAAGGAATGGTTCATCAAGGCGTGCGAGCTCGAACGAAATCGTCGGCAGCACATCATGGATCGAACCCTGTTCCGCGCTTCCCCTGCCCGTGCTCAACTCGATTACGCCTCGGCTCTTCAAAAGGACGGGGTCTTCGGGGAAATCACCCGATTGGCCTGGCAAGATGCGTTCGATGACTGGACCAAGAAGTTTGGGTCTGAGCACTTCCGCGTTCCGGAATTGCCAACCCTCGACTTATGGATGGAAATGACCGAGGAAGACATCCGCACGATCGCCAAGACGGTCGACGAAGAGAATGCCCTCAAGCGGTGGGTCGATCAGTACCAGAACATCTCCAGTTATCGGTACTGGCGTGCACGAGCCTTGTTTGAAGCCGAGCCGGAAACGGCAGAAGCACATCGCAAT
>JAIXVG010000557.1 GCA_027483145.1 Planctomyces sp. | reverse complement strand
TGACGGCCCCCGAGTTGTCTGGGTTCGGAACGCGCGAGTGGATGAAGAACGTTCTGGTTGATTATGCGGGGGTATTTGCACCGCTGGGTAACATGGTCGATCAGGCTGCTGGTCAGCGATTTTTGCAGGGGGATATGGCTAACTGGTCGAAAGAGAACAAGGCTGCATTGACCGACCCTGCGAACGCCGAGAGTTTGGCTGCGCTGGTTGAATTTGTGGTTGCTCAAAGTGAGCGAGCCGACCTAGCGCCGTTTGATACGGCCAAGGTCGAGTTGGGACAAAAGATTTTCGTCGAAGGAAAGCTGGCACAGGGGGAGCTGACATCGGCCTGTGCCGATTGCCATTCGATGAAACTGGCTGGGGCTAGTGCACCACTTGCAGCTGGAAGTGGTGATATGGTTCCAACGTTGACCGGCTATGGTGGGACCGACTGGCTGAATCGATTGATCGGCAATCCGGCTCATCCAGAGTTCTACGGAGAGCATAATGCGATGCCGGTCTTTGAGAAACAGTTGACACCAGAGCAAATCAACCTGATCTCTCGATGGCTGGTGGGAGACTACTTTAAGTCGCAGGCTCATTAAATGAGAGCGGTCGAGATGGCTTCGAATGAGACCGTGTTCACGGTGCGAAGAACCCGACAACTGGCGTTATCGGCTCGGTGAGTCTTTGGGGGACTCCATGGTCTCGTTTAGTTGCAAGCTCTCGTCCATTGGGCAGGGACTCGGTTAGCTGGTAATCCTCATCCAACGGAAGTTTTTCAGCCTGTAGCTAAAAAGACCTCGCCTTTGCCAAGTTCCAGAATGTCGCCGCAGTAGCGGTCAAAGCGGCAGGTGGGACTTGGCATTAAGCTGGCAAAGCCAAGCTGGGCGAGTCGTTTCCAATAAAGTTGCAGGAATAGAGGCGCAACAGGCGTAGCCTGTTTGAAGACCGGAGGGAGCGGCGATGGATTAGCAGTCGACATAGTGACGATTGTGCCGCGGCGCATACCACTGCCAGTCCATGTACCGCTAATAGTACCGGCGATGATTGTCCCCGCGAGCATGCCCCAGCCGGTGCAGTTTCCAACGTGGCCTGCTACGGCAATCACCCCTCGTCGCATCCCGGCGCCTGTCTCGTCACCGGCGTTCCCGTCCACAATGATCTCGCCGCCAGTCATTCCTTTGTGGCCGCCTCGATAGACAGCTCCAAGCTGATTGCCGGCATGGCCATTTATTTTGATCAGTCCGCCATGCATCTCGGTGCCAGCCCAGTCCCCTGCATCGCCATGAATGGTGAGAGTTCCACCGCGCATCTGGGCACCTGCATGCTTCCCGGCTGAACCGGTTACGACGACGGTTCCTGCGGTCTGGCCTGCACCGATTCCCTTCACTCGGCTGCTGTCGCCAGTCCAGGTGATGTGGTCAGTCGGTCCCGAATCCTCGGTAATCGAGAATAGCTCTCCCAGTGGTAGCTGCTGGTTCCCCCAGAGGACTGGGACATGGGCAAAATCACCCGCTGTTTTGAGCTCCGGCCGATCGGCCCTGACATCGAACACTTCGACCGTGAGTGACAGCGGTTCACGCGGGGTAATGATCCAGCCCATTCGAGATTCCAGTCCAAGAAACCGGTGAGGCGTGCCTTTACCGAATGCCAATCGTGTTTTGAACAGCCTCAGAGGCTTCTGCCCTATCTGAGCCAAATCGATGGACGTGGCGATTGAGGTCACTCAGCTTTGCAATTGCTTTTCCGCTGGAGTTGTAGCCAGTTTTGTCCCGCTCTGGCAATTGGTGCTGCGGGAAGTTGATTTGATGTAAGTGTTGCTGCTGAACGGCATGAGGTTTGCCTTGAGCTGGAAGACTGTCAAGAAAACGTACGAACAGTGCAGTATGCGTGCAGAAACGGCTGCTTTTCGGCATCATGGCATTTGGTGCATGTTGCCAATTGGCAGCGCTTGAGAACGAGGCCAAGGCAGAATCGGGCTGAGGCAAAGTATCGTCCGGTTGGGTTCAAACACATTTGCGGCAAGATGTAGTGAGGCGCGAGTTATGATTCGAATTGCAGAATTCAGCGCCCTGGACGATTTGGCCAGTCTGCGTCCCATTTGGGACCACTATTTTTCTCAGACACCCAATGCCAGCTTCTGTCAGTCGGCCGACTGGTTCGAGGCCTATTGGAACGCGTTTGGTAACGTTCTTGATATTCGTGTTTTTCTGCTGCGAGTTGGGGGGAACCCGGTTGGAATTGTGCCGCTGGTTTCGCGGCCCGTTCGTACTTCGGTTGGGACTGTTCGCGTTTTGACTTATCCCGGTATCGAACTGGGGACATGCTACGGGCCGGTTGGTCCCAACGTTGCGGCCACGATGTACGGTGTCTTGCGGCATTTGAAGACGGCCTATCAGAATTGGGATGTGCTCGACCTGTACCCGGTCGATTTGCGGGCCAGCTTTAGTGACCGGACCGTCAATGCATTTCGCATGAATCAGATGGGAGTCAATTGCCTGACCGGGCCAGCCGGTGCAGCTCTGAACCCGGCCGCCATCGACTTGCAGGATTTCGCTAACGCGCAAGGTCAACTGCATGTTGCTGAGTCGCAGATCGCTGCTTTGGGTAGCGTGGTCTGGGGTCGCTATCAGCCAGATTCCGACGAAGCGATTGATCCCGTATTACTGACTGGCTGCGAGGAGTTGTGGGAGAATCGTACCCCTGCCCTGCGAACGTTTTGGCGAAGCGTGACGCGAAAACTGGCCCGTGCCGGTCGACTCGATTTATCGTACGTGATGACCGGTTCAAAAATGCTTGGGTATATGCTTGGCGAACGGGGCACTGGCAAAACGATCTGGCTCGATACGCTGGTTAACGACCACTTGCCTGCTGCGATGTCACTTGCTGCTGAGCAATTCATGCTGACGAAAACGCTACTGAGTGCCGCTGCGGCTGGTGAGACAGACTGGGAGTTTCACTCCCCTCCTCCATCTTCTTCGCTGGCTGCCTGGCCGGTTGTACGGTACGAGAACAAGCGGTATCTGCACCATGCCCCCTGGTCGATCAAGGGTCAGTTATTAAGGCTTTGCGGCTACTTTCAGAAGTCGCCGGTTGGCTTAGCAGTTGTGCCGAACCGGGGGACGCTGGTTCCCGAAGCAAAGATTGTGGCGAGAGCGGCCGCCGGCACGCCGACAACTTCGCGGACCAGTCGTCTGGCGCGGCAGACCATCGGTCAATCCAAGCCGCTGGTTAAGCTGGCCGAACTGGATGATTGACCGACGAAGTTGGTCATTGCGGCAGAATTGCGGTCCACGTTCAATTCCAGGCGGCGACGAGGCGTTTGGCTTCGGCGAGGTGTCGTGAGATCATGGCTCGCTGTTGAACAGGGGCCAGTTGCAGGCAACGCTCTAGTTGCTTGAGGGCGATGCCGGGGCGATTGGCTTTGACGGCAATGAGACCCAGGTCGCGCATCTGGTCGAAGTCGGTTGGTTGCAGCGACAACAAGCGGGACTGCACTCGATAGGCTGCGCCCCAATGATCCTGCTGAACGTGCAGCGCTTTCAAGTTGTTCAGCATGCGTAAAATAATGACTCGCGGCGAAGCAGGGGCCAGGCTGGGGACTAATTCATCGACGGTCAACTGCGTTAGTTCTCCCAGCCACTTCAGGCATTGAGAGCGACTCATCACCCGCCCGCCACCAAAGGCATCGATGAACAAGGGGCCGTTCGCCGAGTCAAAACGACACAAGAAATGCTTGGGGGTAGCGACGCCAGCTAAATCGATTCCAACCTGATCGGCAACTGCCATATAGACCAGCGAGAGGCTGATGGGGATTCCGATGCCTGTCGCCACAACGCGATGCAGATAGCTGCCTTCAGCCATGCCAAATGCTTCAGGGGCGCCGTGCAGTCCATGCATGCCAGCAATGCATCGACCAAGCTCTTTCAACATCAAGCGGTCGGTGCGTGCCCGGGCTACCGCTGCGGCCAGGTCGTGCGAGCAGCGGGCAATCCATTCGAGGGTTGGAGCAAAGTCGAGGTCAGGCTGAGCATCGCGGGCAATTTCAAGAGCGGCGATCGTCAAGTTGATGTCCGACCGCCTGGCCAGCAACTTCTGGAACTCGACATCGACTTCGTAGTTGAAGTTATCTGACATTGTCCTCGCCCATGGCCATGATCCCACACACAGGAATCATAGGTCAGTGTCGGGATGAGGTCGAGTTGTTTTTGGATACAACTCGGGGTTGACTTGGCCAATGGCAAACATGGTTTATCGCAGATTCCGGTGTGAGCCGCAGGACCTGCCGAACGGGGGTTTATTTGCGGTTGGTCACAAAAAACGGAAGCAATTGGGGATTGACTTTAGTTAGCACGGACCCAGTTGATGAACTCGCGGCCGATGCCGGTGTCGACAGAAAACGGGGTCGGTCCTGAGGCGAGCGCCAGGACAAATTGAACCGGTTCTTCGCCGGTTTGCCCTGGGAGCGTGACCGGAATCGAGATCGACGAAGCCGATTGAAACCGCACGAGCCAATTGGCCGAACCATCGAGGGGGCCGGTCAAGTCTTGGGCGAGGGCAAGGACAGGTTTTGTTGCGATGTGGGCCGCCACAATTCCCAGGTTGGTGGCCGAGATTGGTACCAGGGCGGTGGCTGCACAAAACGCAGTTTGAACGCTAAACGGCATGTCGCTGGACGCCACGAACGCGAGCTGGCGAAGCTGATTGGCCTGCTGCTGCCACAGCCCGATGGCCCGCCCCTCTGTCCAGTCGAGTAGATGGCCAAGTTGTGATCGTGTCAAGCCGCTAGCTGGGCCAGCGGCCATCGCGGACTGGAGGAGTTCTGAGATTGTGAACGGAAGCTTCAACGGGATGCTGCCTCAAGAGAAATGGATCGACCGGGGCGATAGACCTTGGGAGTCGGTGTGACCGGCAGTAGTCAAGGCCTGGAAGGACAGAAATTGAAGCATGTCTCTAAAGAAACTGGACTGGGTTTTTACCGGTTTCGCAGGCTGCGGTCGATCGAAAGTCAGGAATTCCGGCTTGACTGTGTGCCATTTTGCCCGAAGAGTTTATCATCTACGGAAGATGTCAATTGTTTATCATTTAGCTGTTCGTTGCGAATCATTCGATTCGCCGCCGATGCAACGAGGGCCTAAACAACGCTTTCATCAATTGACATATCAATCACAAGTTATCAACAAAACTGGGTCACAAGTCGTCCTGAGCCAGATCAATACCGGCTGCTGGCCGAAGATGCTTAGTTGAGAAAGGATCTCTTTTGAAGATTTTAGTGTGTGTTGATCAGGCTTCCGAGGAACTGGGAGTTCTTGAATTTGCTGCCACGCTGGCTGTTCCTTCTGCGGTGAACCCACAAGCGAGCGAAGTGACGTTGTTACATGCCGTCGAGTTTACCCCCGACTTAATTCTGGGAAAGCAGCTTCCGGAAGCGCAACTAACG
>JAIXVG010000143.1 GCA_027483145.1 Planctomyces sp. | reverse complement strand
GCAGGCACGTACACGGCCTGAACCGAAGTAATAGCCCCACGGTTTGTCGACGTGATTCGTTCCTGCAAAGCACCAAGCTCGGTGCTGAGTGTCGGCTGGTAACCGACGGCACTGGGCATACGACCCAAGAGAGCAGACACTTCCGAACCAGCTTGCGAGAAACGGAAAATATTATCGACGAACAAAAGAGTATCGGTACCGGTCGTATCGCGGAACCACTCGGCCATTGTCAGGGCCGAAAGGGCGACACGCAAACGAGCACCAGGCGGCTCGTTCATCTGACCGAACACCATGCATGTTTGCTCAATAACCGATCGACCGGTTTGGCCGATCTTCGTTTCCTGCATTTCCAACCAAAGGTCATTCCCTTCACGGGTCCGTTCACCCACCCCGGCAAACACCGAGTAACCCCCGTGGGCACTGGCAATACGTGCGATCAGCTCTTGCAGAATCACGGTCTTACCGAGACCGGCCCCACCGAACAGACCAGCTTTACCACCGCGAACGAATGGAGTCAGCAGGTCAATCACCTTGATCCCGGTTTCGAACAGCTCGGTCTTCGAGCTGAGCGTATCCAGAGCGGGTGGCTGACGGTGAATGGGCCAGCGCTCTTCACAGTCGACCTCGCCCCGGCCATCGATCGTTTCACCCAGCACATTGAAAACACGACCCAGCGTTCCCTTGCCAACCGGGACCGATACCGGTTTGCCCGTATCTTTGACCGCGATCCCGCGGACAAGACCATCGGTCGAACCCAAGGCAACGCAACGGACTCGGCCGCCACCCAGGTGCTGCTGAACTTCACCAACGATCTTCATTGGAGAACCAGCCACTTGCAATTCAACAACCAGGCAGTTGTAAATCTCTGGCAAGAATTCCAACGGGAACTCGGCGTCAAACGTCGAACCAATCACTTGAGTGACGCGGCCAACATGTGATCCATTAGTGGAAGCATTACCGGTTGCGTATGCGGTCGACATGGAACTGCCTCTTCGGGACGATTTCTATCTGGTCATGAATTAAAACTGCGGGCGATTGCCAAAGCCTGTCATTGCTATTCGAGTGCTGCGGCTCCGCCGATGATTTCGCTAAGCTCCGATGTAATCTGCGACTGACGAGCACGGTTGTACTTCTGTTTAAGGTCCCGCAGCATCCCATCGGCATTCTCGGTTGCGCTTTTCATGGCCACCATTCGGTAGACCTGTTCGCTCACCGCTGCGTCAAGGAAAGCCTTGAAAACTCGAGCCTTAAACGAGGCTGGAACAATGTCTGCCAGAATCTCAGTCGGTGACGGCAGAAACTCGTAATCAACCGGAGTCTTCGCAGCAGCCACAGCTTGATCGCTGGTCGGCCGAGAAACCGGCAGGACTGTCACCACAATCGGCTTCTGCCGCGCCATCGATTCGAAACTCATGAAGGCTACGTCAAGCTGATCGATTTCGCCACGAACGAACTGCTCAACAAACTTGGTTGCCACCGAATCGACTTCAGCAAAGGTGGGCTTGTCTTCAAAGTTCGTGTAGGTCTCAGCCATCGCCTGGCGTTGAAACTTAAAGAAGTTAATTCCACGCTTCCCGCATACGTAAACATCGACGGGGATTTGGCTTTCCTTCCGCTCACGCAGAACCTGATTAGCAACCCGCAGAATCCCAGAGTTATACCCGCCACACAGCCCACGATTCGAGTTAATCACCAGCAAAGCTGATTTCTTAACAACAGGCCGCGCTTCCAAGAGTGGATGTGAGACACCGGTTGATGCTTCAGCCCCAAGACTAGCCGAGACGTCGGCCACGATTTCGGCCAGCTTCTTCGTATACGCTGCCGCCTGCGTGGCTCGCTCCATGGCTTTCTTGAAGCGCGCCGTGGCCACAAGCTCCATCGTCCGCGTGATCTTGCGGATGTTCTTGATGGCTTTAAGCCGCTTAATGATCGCACGAGCTTTGGCCATGCTGTCTTCACATCCCCCGCAGTACTAATACGATAGGTCTTTGAGCACCCAATCGCCTATACACCAATCAACTTCTAAGTCTGATCACGCCTGGTTGCTTCGCACCATGTTGACGGCACCATTACCGGACGCGGCGCGACTCGTTCCAAGACTTTGTCCACTCAACCAACGTGGTCTTCAACAACGACTCGGTTGCATCATCCATCGCTGCCGTCGACACCAACTTCTCACGCAGTTCAGGATGAGCATTCTGAACAAATGCCAGCAGGTCCTTTTCGGCCTCGGGAACATCGCTGACAGGCACGCCGTCAAAATAACCCTTTGTTCCGGCGTAAATGCTGACAACTTGGTCGGCAAAGTGGAGCGGAACATACTGTGGCTGCTTAAGTAGTTCGACCATGCGATAACCGCGATCGACCTGCGTTTGGGTCGCTTTGTCAAGTTCGGTACCCAACTGCGCGAAGGCTTCCAGTTCGCGGAATGCAGCCAGGTCAAGTCGCAAGCTACCGGCCACCTTTTTCATCGCTTTCGTCTGGGCATTACCACCCACACGGGAAACGCTCACGCCGACGTTAATTGCCGGACGAACACCGGCGAAGAACAGGTCTGGCTCCAGATAAATCTGGCCGTCGGTGATCGAAATCACGTTTGTGGGGATGTATGCCGAAACTTCTCCTTCGAGTGTCTCGATAATCGGCAAAGCGGTCATTGAGCCACCGCCCAGCTCATCCGATAGCTTGGCAGCTCGCTCCAGCAAACGGCTGTGGCAGTAGAACACGTCCCCAGGGTAGGCTTCACGGCCAGGGGGACGCCGCATCAGCAGTGACAACTGACGATAAGCGACAGCCTGCTTCGACAAGTCATCGTACACGACCAGGGTATGCTTCCCCTGATACATGAAATACTCCGCGATTGCAGCCCCTGCGTAAGGAGCAATGTACTGCAAGGGAGCAGGATCGCTCGAAGTCGCAGCAACCACGATCGTATAGTCCATCGCTCCGGCTCGGGTCAGCGCTTCAACAACCCCGGCGATGGAACTGGCACGCTGCCCGCAAGCGACGTAAATGCAGATAACGTCGCCACCTTTTTGATTGATGATGGCATCGAGCGCAACGGCCGTCTTCCCCGTCTTACGATCGCCAATGATGAGCTGCCGCTGACCGCGACCAACAGGGGTCATAGCGTCAATCGCCTTAATCCCCGTCTGCATCGGTTGCTTCACTGGTTGGCGTGCAGCCACCCCAGGAGCCATCGTTTCCAGCGGACGCGACGAAGAGGCCATCACCGGCCCACGTCCATCCTTAGGAATCCCAAGCGGATCGACAACTCGCCCCAGTAGCGCATCCCCGACAGGAACAGACAGCAACTGCCCAGTCCCGCGGACCTCTTCCCCCTCACGGACCTTCAGATAGTCCCCAAGGATGATGATCCCGACGGAGTTCTCTTCCAGGTTGAAGACTTGCCCCCGGACACCGCTGGAAAACTCAACCATTTCGCCCGACATCGCTGAGGTGAGCCCATAAACACGGGCAATCCCATCCCCCACTTCGACGACTCGGCCGACCTGATTGGTCTCTAGTTGTCCCCGGAAGTCTTCAATTTCCTTCTGGATGACTGAAGCGATCTCGCCCGCGTTGAATTTCATTCAGGCACCTCTCGCGTAGACGCACGCGAAGTTGTTTAACTCGTGTTCGAACGGATCCATCATAAACAGTGTCGCCAAAACGAATGACGATTCCACCGATTACCGACGGATCCACAATAGTCTCAACCAGTGGCTCCGTTCGCAGTTGTTGCCGCAAACGTTCCACAACCTCACTCTTCAACGATTCGCTTAGCGGAATCGCAGTAATCACATGAAATGTCTGCCGGCCCAGTTGAGTTTCGCGCAACTTGAGAGCACAACCAAAAGCCGCTTCAAGCAAGTCCAACCGTCGATGACAATTGAGCACTCGAAGATAGCTGGCGAAGACCTCGCTACATCGACCTGCTGTCAACCGATCGAGCACCCCTTGCTTCTCATCTTGGGAGATAACGGGTGACTCAACCAGTCTCGCTAGGTCTGGATGTGCTCTCAGGATGTTCGCAATAAAGTCCCGGTACTCTTCCAAAACCGAATCAACATCACCCGCCGCTGCGTCCAACAGGGACTGAGCATAAACGCGACCAATTGCCTGCGCGCCGGGATCGGCCGCTGCAAGTTCCGTCAAGTTTTGAGCTGCAGTATTCAAGGACAACCCCGGGGTAACAAAAAACCGATTTCAGCTACAGAAAAGGGATTACAATTGCATTAGCGCTTGGCGAACGGACCAAATGACTGTGTGTCTGACATAGGCAATGGTCCCTTCAAAAGCAAGGTTCTAATTCAAGTTCGCAGGAAGCCCGGCTAATGCCTCTCGAACCAATCTCTCGTGATCGTCCGCTGCCAAACTGCGCCCAATAACTTGCTCCGACGCAGACAAGACTTGCTTTTCAAGACTCTTGAACAGTTCGTCGATCGCCTGATCGCGAGCGCGGGAAATATCGTCCAAAGCCCGCTTTCTTTCGAGAGATGCCTCAGCCTGCGCTTCGGCAATCATTCTGTTCTTTGTGGCTTCGGCGTCCCTCTTCGCTTCCTCAAGCATTTCACGAACTTCCCGAGTTGCTGCATTGAGCTTGGAGTCATACTCCTGCAGCATCTTCTCCGCTTTCAGCCGGGCTGATTCTGCATCGCTCAGGTCCTTGCGAATCCCGGCTTCGCGAGCGTCCAAAGCTTCCGACAGTGGGCCCCAGGCGAACCGAGCAAGAATGAACAACAAAACCCCAAAGACCACAACCGACCAGAAGGCCAGATCAATCGTCGGCTTAGGAACCCCTTCGTCAGCCGCCTCAGAGGCGATGACTAAGCCTGCCTGAAGAACCAACGAAGTGAAAACTAGCGCGATGAGAGCAAATCTCTGAAGCTGATGGATAGACAATTGCATCGGCAATACCTTGGTCTCAGTCTTCCGTTGTTCGAGAAGCACGGATTCAAAGCGATTAAGTCGACACAAACGTGCAGACGTCTTCGCGATTGTCTGGGGGCAGTGGCACCTGCGCCGCCGCCTAGCTACCGAATGCCTTACTCTTGAGAAGTTGCATTCAATGAATTTAGCAGCTCTGTGCTACCCGGGACACTACGCCTTCACGAGGCAAATCACCAGTGCGAAGAGCGCAGCCCCTTCAACCAGTGCCGCTGCAATCAGCATCACGGTCTGGATGGTGCCAGCCAATTCTGGCTGACGAGCCATGCTTTCCAGAGCGGCTTGGCCAATGCGACCAATTCCGTATCCCGCACCGATAATCGCCAGGCCAGCACCAATGGCACCACCAATAATGATCCCATCAGCTGCTGCGGCTGGTGTAGCCATCGCAAAGAACAACGTAACTGCCAGAACTGCTGTCGACATCATCATCTTCACTTGAATTGCTCCTTAGCTCGGCACGAGCATCAGCCCGCACCGTTCAACAAATCTCGGCAACAGCCCAGACGCTGATGCCCGCCAGTTTCTCCAGGTAGCCAGCCGACCAGATGATCGCACAGCCACAACTTAAATCAAATGATCAAAAACATGCTCTGAAAACAATCCCGGTAGCTCGCACCTCAAGATTGACTAATGGGGATTGACCGCCGCACCGATGGCCATCGAGGCCAGCAATGTGAAGACATAAGCCTGCAGGAAAGAAACGAACAGCTCAAGCATACTTACCGCTACCTGCGCCACCAAGCTTGCTGGAGTAACCAGGTACCAAAGGTTTGAATCAGCCGTAGCAGCGATAAAGCCCAGAAAAGATCCAATCACAATATGACCAGCCAGAAGATTGGCAAATAGTCGAATCGCTAGCACGAAATGCTTAATGAAAAACCCGATAAGCTCAATGAACCATACCAGCCCACCGATTGCCAAACCCAAAAAGCCTGGCACATCCATCGGCGGACAGAGACTGCGGAAAAACCCAACAACCCCATACTGGCCAATGCCTGCCTGCAGCACGACGATCAGCACCGATGCCGCCAATACGCCGGTCAAACTAATACTTGCTGTTGGCGAGCCAAGAGCAGGGACCAGACCCAGCAAGTTATTGAATAGTATGAAGAAAAAGGTGGTCCACAGAAACGGCAGGAAGCGATCACTGTAGTGACCAACCTGATAGGCAGCACCAGTTGCGGCAGCCGTGTGACCGTTCGAATCTCCGCCCGCGACCGCGTAGGCTAAGTGAGCATGCCCATCATGATGACTAGCGTCATGCCCGGCATGATCATGATTCCCATGTGGCTCCGAAATTGAAGACCGGACTACATTATCACGAATGTAGAGAGCGATCGCTTCCCAGAAGTTCCAGAACCGCCCTCGTGCCGGGCTTCCATTCCGAATGTGTTTTGCGAGGCCAGTGAAGATGAAATAGGTTAGCAATGCGGCAAGCACTTCGATGACCATGTACTTGGTCATCACGAACTTACCGCCAAACGCGCTGATTTCAGGCAGCTTCGCCCAACTTTCTGGGATCAAAGCGTACACAAACTGAGGAAACTCGAACCTATCGAGGTCCCGCACATGATGAAATGGATCGGAGTGCGAATCAGACATTGAAGTTGATTCAATCCTCTAATTTTGGTTGCACTGTTTTAACGTTACTACATTCAGATCGAAGCGTATTGCTAAAAACCAAAAGCTGGCCAAGTTGATCGATTCAACAACTTGAAAGTCATACTGGTCGCGGGCTTTCGCTCACTGCATATTTCTCTCAGCCTGTCACTTCACTGCAGTAGGCTTGCCTGAATCTAAATTGTCTGGCCGGGAAAACGGCCGTATTGCTAAGGCTGTATCAACCAATAGCAAGCACAGGAAACAGCTAACGGTGAAGAGAACCAGATTGATCGGAATCGGAGAGGTTTCATGCAGGACGAATAGTCCACAGATCACAAGCAGCACACGAAACATGCCGCCAATCTGGGAAGACCATACCCCCGCGCCCAGCAAATGTCCAATCAGTCCAGCTAGCCCACCTCCCAAAAATCCAACATAGACACAGGCGACAAATGGAACGGTGCTTGGACCACTCCACAGCCATCCGCCAGCAACCCACGCCAGCCCAAAACCCGCCACAACTCCAATCCGCACCAAGACCTCACGTAGTCTCATCGGTCAAATTCCGCTGAGACTCTTCGTCCGAGAGGTTTTGAACACTCCCTCTGACTTCGCCGGTGCTTACCCGATGAGCCTTCACCGGAGGGACAGAAGCTTTAGCGAGCTGCAAAATACCAAGGAAGAATAAGACAAATCCAAAGAGTGCCCCACCGGCAGCACACCATGGCCTTGTCTCAAATCGAAAATCAATCGCGGCACCGACCGCTGTCGGAACAGCGATCTGCATACCAAGACTGACAACCTTACCAACAGCCCCGCTGGCAGCCTGATGGCTTCCCAGACGAGCGGGTGGCTTAGTCAGATAACTTTTTCCCAAAGCATTGATCCTTGAGAAATTGAGTTGGGTGAATCGGATACCCACCCGTTCTCCCACCCGGCTATCTTGGCGAGGAGAATACTGATGGGGCGGGAGGTGGTCAAAGTACTAGATCGGGGCTGGTAGGTTTTCTCAGAAATGAGGCATGGGTGCAACAAACTGCGGCATCGCCAGCGGCCGATTGTGCCTACCTCTACTGACTCCCTCCCCTTCATCTCAATCCACTAACCGACCGATTTCTCAGGGGGCGAAGGGTTCGAGTACGTTCTCCCTGTACCTGATCCGATAGAATCCGACTCATCGCTAGTGTCAAAAACGAGAATTGCCAGCCTCTTCATTCGCTGCGTACGGAGGGTTTTCGCTTTGCCCGGCGCCCCTGCCACTCAAAATCGATCCTTCGAATCTTGAAAAAGGCGAAAACCCTGCTTCGTAGGCCCCGTCAGAACCAGGCAGAAACCGAAAGCCGAACGGTGTTGGCGGGCCAAGCCGCCACCCGGGTAAACACCAGTTCCTAACGATGTACTCTGTTCCTCAGGCCAATTCCTGATTTCTAGTACCATCCAAAACTTCTGATGTTAAAATTAGTGGGCCGCCGTCGCTTAATGCCGACGGCTCGTTTATTCGGCACACGTTTATCCTTGGGAACCACCCAGAATGCACGTTGAACGCAGTCACGGTACCTACTTGATCCTGCACGCATTTGCTGTCTCGCTGGCTTTCAGCTTTGCCGGTTTAATTTCACCGGCCCTGTCCGCAGAGCCTCTGCAGTACAACCGGGATGTCAGACCGATCTTGGCTGAAAACTGCTTCCGGTGTCACGGCCCCGATAGTGCCTCGCGGGCTGCAGGGTTACGGCTTGATCGCCGCGAAGATGCCCTTGAGATGAAGGCCTTTGTGGCAGGTGACGGAGCCGCGAGCGAAATCATCGAGCGAGTCTACTCGACTGATCCCGACTCGATCATGCCCCCTCCCAATGCCCACAAAGTTCTTTCGAATGAGCAAAAAGAGATTCTGAAACGCTGGATCGACGAAGGGGCCGTTTATCAGCCCCACTGGTCGTTTATCGCTCCTACTAAACCAATTCCGCCGCAAGCCAGAGCGGGGGCCGTGGTTCGTAACCCGATCGATCAATTCGTCCTGGCGAAGCTGCAAGAAAAGGGCTTAAGCCCGGCAGCAGAGGCAGATCGATCGACTCTCGCCCGCCGGGTAAGCCTCGACTTGACCGGCCTGCCACCCGCACCAGAAGTTGTTAATGAATTTGTGGCTGATCGGTCCCCCGACGCTTATGAAAAGCTGATCGATCGATTCTTGCAATCCCCCCAATGGGGCGAGCATCGGGCACGCTACTGGCTTGACGCAGCCCGCTATGCCGACACGCATGGCATTCACTTCGACAATTTCCGCGAAATCTGGGCCTACCGCGAATGGGTGATTGGCGCCTACAACCGGAACATTCCGTTTGACCAGTTCACCGTTGAACAATTAGCAGGCGACTTACTGCCAAACCGTACGCTCGATCAACAAATTGCTTCGGGCTTTAACCGTTGCAACATGACCACCAACGAAGGTGGGATTATCGATGAAGAATACAAAGTCCTCTATGCACGCGATCGCACCGAGACGACGTCGATCGTCTGGATGGGTCTGACCGTCGGTTGCGCTGTTTGTCACGACCACAAATTTGATCCCATTACGCAGCGAGAGTTCTACGAGCTGTCGGCGTTCTTCAACAACACAACCCAAGCCGTTCGAGATGGCAATGTCCAGAACACGCCACCGATTGTGATCGTGCCAGCTGCAGCCGACCGTGCCCGCTGGGAAAGCCTGGGACCCGAAATCGCGGCCGCTCAACAAAGCGCCGAATACATTAAGCGAACCGGCAGACCCGAGTTTGACAAGTGGGCGACTCCCGCGATGGCCAAGTCCTTCGCGGAGCAAATCCCAACCAGCAGCCTTGTTGTTGCCTTGCCATTGCAGGAAGGGACCGGGCAGGCTGCCGCCGCTTCGGTGAAGGGGACTTCGCAAACAGTGATCATCGATTCGCAGGCCGTCTGGGAAGAGGGTCCGTTTGGCACCAAGGCGATTTCGTCTCCGCAGAAGATTTTGGACATCGAAGGCTGCGGCGACTTCGAAGCGAAGTCCCCGTACTCGGTCAGCACATGGGTCAAGCTAGTCCCCAACAGTAGTGGGGCCATTCTGGCGAAGATGGATGAAGGAGCGGGCTACCGAGGCTGGGACTTGTGGGTTCAGGGAAACCAGTTGGGGGGGCACTTTGTTGATCAGTGGCCTAATCTGGCCCTGAAGGTCGTCACCCGTCGCGCTCTCCCAGCAGGCGAGTGGCTGCATGTCGTTTTGACATACGACGGGAGTACCAAGGCCGAAGGGCTCAGCGTTTATGTCAACGGCACCAAAGAACAGGTCGATATTCAGACAAACACTCTGTCATCCGCCGAAGCTCCTGAAACTCGTTGTCAGGTTCCGTTCCGGGTCGGCCAACGCTCAGGGGGTTCCGCTGCCTCTGGCGTGGCAATCAGCGACGTCAAGATTTATGACACCAGTCTGCCAACAGAAGACGTTAGCCGACTCTATTGGGGGAGCCGCTTCGGTGGCATATTGAGTCAAGTTGCATCTGCTCGCTCGCCAGCTGACGATGCCGCAGTCTTTGACTGGTGGCTGCAGAATCGTAACGAGCCTTATATGGCAGCCCGCAAAACGGTCGAAGCGCTGACAAACGAAGAAAATACGATCAAATCGCGAGGCACGATCGCCCATGTGATGCAGGAAGACGCTAACCCCGCGATGGCCCACATTTTGTTTCGCGGTGAGTACGACAAACGTCGCGACGAAGTTCGCCCATCGACCCCTGCGATTCTTCCCCCGCTGGTCACTGAAAGTAACAAGGACCGGCTGGCACTCGCGAAATGGTTGATGCAGGACAACCATCCATTGACCGCCAGGGTTTTTGTAAATCGGGCCTGGCAAGAGGTATTCGGTCAGGGATTAGTCGGTTCGGCTGGTGACTTTGGAGTGACCGGTGAACAGCCTTCTCATCCGGAGCTGCTTGACTGGCTGGCTGTCGATTTCCGAGAGCACGGTTGGGACATCAAGCGGCTTTACAAGCAACTGCTGATGTCAGCCACGTATCGGCAATCGGCCACAGCGACACCCGAGAAAATCGAAGCCGACCCAACGAACCGCTGGCTCGCTCGCGGTCCGCGATTCCGCATGGATGGCGAAGTCCTGAGAGATAGTGCACTGGCTGCTAGCGGGTTACTCGTCAACAAAATTGGTGGACCCAGCGTCAGGCCTTATCAGCCTCAAGGGGTCTGGGAAGCTGTTGCGATGATCGGCAGCAATACCCGCGACTACCAACAGGATCATGGCGACAACCTGTATCGTCGCAGCATGTACACCTTCTGGAAGCGGGCGGCCCCACCTGCCTCGATGGAAATCTTTAACGCGACTTCTCGAGAAACCTGCATAGTTAAGCGAGAGCGAACCAACACGCCGCTCCAGGCATTGGTAACGCTCAATGATCCCCAGTTCGTGGAGGCGGCCCGCATTCTGGCCGAGAAGGCGATTGTCGCCTATCCGAATGATGAAAGTGCTCGGCTGGACGACATTACCATGCGGATTTTGTCGCGAAAGCTGAAACCTGAAGAGCGGGCGATCGTGACCAGTTCGCTCGTATCTCTCGTCGATTACTACAAGGCGAACGAATCGGAGTCGAAGCAGCTGCTGGCGGTTGGTGAAGCCCCAAGGTTGACAACTACAAAAACGACTGAGGGAGCACCCCTGCCGCCGGATAGCGTTGTCGCTGCCTGGACGATGCTGACCAACGAGTTGATGAACCTCGATGAAGCACTCTGCAAATAGCTCCAAGGTTCTCAATACCAATCTGCTTAACAACGCTACTGGCTGAAAATTAGATTTTTTTGGAAGACTGCCATGAATCCGATTCAAGACCACATCACCGCCATGACTCGTCGATACTTTTTTCGGCAAGGTTCGCACGTGTTGGGGGGGGCGGCCTTAGCCACCCTGCTCGGCCAGAATCCTCAGATGGCGATGGCGAACACTCCCTCTGATCAGTCAGGCATTCCCGCGATCCCGGGCAATCTGCAGCATTTTGCTGGCAAGGCCAAGCATGTCATTTATCTGCACATGGTTGGTGGTCCGTCGCAGATGGACTTGTTCGACTATAAGCCCGTCATGAACGAGTGGTTCGACAAGGATTTGCCGGAATCAGTTCGCATGGGTCAGCGGTTAACCACCATGACCAGCGGCCAGACCCGTTTCCCAATCGCCCCGTCGAAATTCAAGTTTGCCCAGCATGGTCAATCCGGTATGTGGATGACGGAGCTGTTGCCCTACACGTCGCGAGTCGTCGACGAGATGGCCTTCATTCGCAGTATGCACACCGAGGCGATTAACCACGAACCTGCCATTTGCTACATGCAGACAGGGAATCAAATCACGGGCCGACCTTGTTTGGGATCATGGGCGTCGTACGGACTGGGGTCCCTCAATCAAGACTTGCCAACTTTCGTGGTGCTTGTTGCCAAGCCTTCAAACGAAGAGCAAGTTCAGGCGATTTCGGGGCGACTTTGGTCATCGGGTTTCTTGCCTGGAAAGTATGCCGGAGTTTCGTTCCGCACGGCTGGCGACCCGATCCTGTACCTCAACAATCCGCCAGGTGTCTCGCCGGCAGTTCGCCGGAGTACGCTCGACGGGCTGAACCGGCTCAACGAGCTAAAGCATAAAGAACTGGGCGACCCGGAGACATTGACTCGGATTCAGCAGTATGAAATGGCGTTTCGGATGCAGGCCAGCGTTCCGGACCTGACCGATCTGTCACAAGAGACTGCCAATACTTTTGAGCTTTATGGCGAAGCAGCGAAGAAGCCAGGGACGTTTGCTAATACGGCCCTTTTAGCTCGGCGGATGGTCGAGCGAGGGGTTCGTTTCGTTCAGATTTATCACAACAACTGGGACCACCACGGTAATGTGGCAGGCCGAATGCCTGACCAATGCCGCGATGTCGACCAGCCGTGTTATGGCCTGATTACTGACCTCAAACAGCGTGGGCTCTTGGACGATACCCTAATCATTTGGGGCGGCGAGTTTGGCCGGACGATCTACTCGCAAGGGGGTGTCAGCAAGGACAACTACGGCCGGGATCACCATCCGCGGTGCTTCACGATGTGGATGGCTGGTGGTGGAACAAAAGGTGGGACCGTCTACGGGGAAACCGACGAGTTTTCGTACAACATCGTCAAGGACCCCGTCCACATCCGCGACTTCCACGCAACGATTCTCAAGCTCATGGGCTTCGACCACGAACGATTCACCTATCGTTCGCAGGGGCTAGATTCCAAGCTGACAGGCGTTGAACCGGCGCACGTCATTGAATCGCTCATTGCTTAGTGATGGCTGTAGCCTCTGGATCGTGAGATTGCGGTTTTCAAAGACGCGAGTATGGATGACCAACAGCGACAGTTTCTTCGGAACTTACTGCATCAAGTTTTGAACTCGTCGATTTTGAGCGTCATCTGGCGCCTTCCAACTCCCATTCTGGTAGGGCTGATTGGGATCACCATTTTTGCCATCTTCTATTTTCGGTTGTTTTAGATGGATGGTGCAAGAATCAGCGTTGGACTAAACATTACGTTGCAAGCCGATGAGGTTTTAACGTACGGAGTGCTGTACTCAAATGCACGGGAGAGTTGTTGCCCGCAAGCCGAATAGGTCAATTCAGGTAGCACGTCTCATCGGCCTGTCGGTGAGTTGTGGCCTTGATGAGAAGATCCCTTGCTAACGCTGCGGGCTACAAGTGGTTAGCCGTACTGGCCAATCGAGAATAGGCCGCCTGTTAAACGGCACCGCTGAACCAGCCAGCAGTAGCACCGAGATTAGAACCTGTTTTCAAAACCGCAGCGCAGTCAATTCCGGGAATCGGTTGCTTTTTGAGAATCGATCCAAACGACTCGATTACCGATAAGTTGGCTGATGGAAAGTAGAACCCGACGATTGGCATCGTCGGCTCGGCTGGCATTTGAAAACAGGCTCTTAGTTAGCTCGGCGGGTATTTGGAGCGAGATTGTCAGAGGTCTCCAGTTTACAGATTGGCAGATCGTTTAACTCGCTGGCCCGACAACTGCGTAGGCTCGGTCTTTCCAGGTGGCTGGGCGTCCCAGCAGCTTGCGTAAGAGGGCGCTCCATTGAATGGCCAGAAACAACTGAACTCCAACCGGGTGGAGGAATGCCCCGAGCCAGGATTGCCGATAGTCGAATGCGGCGGCCAGGCGAGGCCAATAACTAAGGACGCAGGCTGTGATTGCAGCCATGGTGCTCCAAAGGGGGAGGGCTGAAACCGTCCCGATCACTGTCAGCGCGACTATATACAGGACCAATCCGGTTGGCAGAACCTGGCCAAGCAGCAGCAGGATCGTTGCTGGGCCGATCATGGCTGGGGAAGCAAGTCCTTCGGTGGCATTCTTTGAAAGGCCGCGCCAGACTTCGGCACTGGTGCGGTACATGCGGCAACTGGCGGCATCGGTTGCGTCAAACAAGTCGGTCATCAGCCCTGCTTTACGGTAGGCTCGGGGCAAACGAACGCCGTCGTGGAGTGATTCGCGTATCTCAGCGTGCCCACCCATTTTCTGATACGCCGTTTTTGTGGTCACAAACAATTGGCCGCAGCCGGCACCGTAGGCGGGCATGGTCGATTCTCGCATGCTCTTGATTGGCAAGAATCCCAGCAAAACGAAATGGATGAGCGGAATTAACAATTGCTCTAGTAGCCCAACGGTGATTTGACGTGGAACGCCACTAACGAGAGCGGTGCGAGATGATTCAAGGAATTCGACCGCTCTCGCCAAGCCAGTTGGCTCAAGACGAACATCGGCATCGATGAAGACG
>JAIXVG010000346.1 GCA_027483145.1 Planctomyces sp. | reverse complement strand
TGTCCAAAGAGTTCACTTTCGAGCAGCGAATCGGGGAGTGCCCCGCAAGCGACTTCGACGAATGGCTTGTCGCGACGGTTGCTTAAACGGTGAATGGCCCGAGCGGTCATCGTTTTTCCGGTCCCGCTTTCACCGAGGACCAGGACCGTTGTCCGAGTGTCGGCCACGCTTTCGATGAGATCAAACATCTTGAGCATGCGATAGTCGTGGCCGACAATGTTTCCTAGACCGAAGCGCTGGTCGAGTTGTTTCTTGAGTTGTTTGTTTTCGGTGAGCAGCTGCCGCTGACCCAGGGCGCGCTGAACCGAGAAGTTGAGTTCGTCTTCAATGATAGGCTTGGTGAGATAGTCGAAGGCCCCCATGCGGATGGCATCGACAGCGCTTTCGATTGTCCCAAAGCCGGTAAGCAGAATGATTTGAGTATCGGGAACGGCTTCGACGGCCCACTGCAACAGGGCAAAGCCATCGTCGTCAGGAAGGTTGACATCGCAAATGACCGCATCGAAGGGATATTCCTTCATGCGGGCAATGGCATCCTGGCATGACAGGGCTGTTTCGGTACGGTGCCCAAGGCTGCGGAGATAGTCGGCGATTGATTCCAGGAGCTGGCGATCATCATCGACAACAAGGAGTGAACCCTGATTCATAATGGTCTCGGCGTCTCTAGTTGTGTCTACAACGGTTCACGGGGAGCGAACATGTAGCCTGAAAGTTCCGCGAGCCAGTGGCACGGGAACAATGGGACGCACAAGCCAGCTTCGCCCGTCCAAGGCGAGGGAGACTGTGCAACTGGGAGAGACATTCGAGGGGCACTCAACCTTAGGTCGTGCGAGGCGTTTCTGCAGCGAAAACCGGGTGGTAGATGTTGTTTTTCCAGAACGTGGCTGAGGATTCTGGTTTTGCCGAGTTTTCGGTGTGTGTCGACTATTCCATCAGCAGACGGAGGGGGCTAGATTTTTGATGAGTTGATGTTGAAGGTGGCGGATGGGTTCCCGACGGGTGTTTTTGCTGAAGAGCTAATGCGATGCGTTATGTATTAGGGTCGCGGTCGCCGCGGCGGATGGAACTGCTGAGGCTACTGTTGCCGCATGCACGAATTGATGTGCTTCCTCCATCTGACCCGGGGGAGGCGGGGTTTGATGGCCTGGAACGCCTAGACGAGCTTTACGAGCGGGTTCAACTGATCGCGCGGACGAAGCTGCAGGATGTGCAACGTCAGTTGGCGGTTAACCGTGAGGGGCAGACCGAGCCGGTGACTGTTATTTGCGCTGATACGACGGTTGTGGTTTCAACGGGGGAAAACCGCTATCGGGTATTGGGTCAGCCACCCGCGCAACCGGGCTGGCAGCAAGAAGTGGCCGACTGGTTTTCGAGGCATTATGCGGGTCAAACGCATTTTGTGGCGACAGCTTTGTGTGTTGCGTTTCCAGATGGGCGAGTGGTGGAAAGGCTCGATCAGACTTCGGTGACCTTTCGGCCCGATACCGATCGCTGGCTGGAGTGGTACTTGGGGACGGGTGAGTCGGTGGGCAAGGCGGGTGGGTATGCGCTACAAGCTGCGGGGAGCGTTTTCGTGCAATCGGTGCATGGCAGTTTGTCGAACGTGATTGGCTTGCCATTAGAGGTGTTGGCCGATGTGTTGGGAGTGCTGAGGTAGAGTGAATGCACGCCATCCAGTATCTTCCCTCGGCTTAGCGTAATTGTGTTCTCCTTCAGCTTTGCGTGGCAGGCCTAATCCATTGTCAGCTTCGACTTCTTCTGGTGTTGTTTCGGGTGAATTCTCAATTAAGCCCAAGGTCTACTGCGCGGGGCCGTTGTTTAACTCGGCAGAGCGGCAAGAGATGACGGTCATTGCCGATGGGCTGACTGCGGCTGGTTATCCGGTGTATTTACCGCACCGCGACGGGATGGAGTTTCGGCTGATTCATCGGGAGCTGCGCGAACGGGGCTATGACGAGGCTGTGGCAGGGCAGTTTTTGCACGAAGCGATTTTCGCCCTCGACATTTATCAGCTGGTTGTCGATTGCGGGGCGGTCGTTTGGAATTTGAACGGGCGAGTTCCTGATGAGGGAGCAGTCTCTGAGGCGGCGATCGCCTGGGCGTTGGGAAAGCCGATGATTGGCTTCGCCGATGATGCGCGGACCCTGATCGCGGGCCGGATGAATCCACTGCTCGCAGGCCTGATTGAGTTTGAGATGACGGCCGACGTTAATCAGATCGGGCCGCTATTAGAGAAACAGCTTGCGATTCAACGAGTGCCAGTCATCACTCTGGCAAATCTGCCGGAACGAGTTCGGCATGCGGCTGAGGAAGGGCACGCGCTGTGGCTGACGCTGCAGTCTCGTGCGGGTGAAGCGATCTCTAATGAGCAGATTGCGGACTGCGTCTGTGCGTTGTTTGGGAAGAAGGCGAAGAAGAGAAGGGGGGATAAGGGTTGAGCAAGGGTTCAAAAAAACAAAACAGGTGAGTTTCCTCGGTACCGAGAGGAAACTCACCTGTTTGTTTGGACTGTCGCCAGACGAATCAGGCGATGGTGAACCCGAGCCGGCTCACGGTGTTTTCTTCAAGCTGTGTTGGCTGGATTACTGTCCAGACTTTTCTCAGTTGCGATCGACTACTTAACTTGCGAATCAACTTGTTGCTGCGTCGATGTCGTTTCTTCTGCGGTGAGGGCGTTGCCTGAGAGAGCCCGTCATCTCTCTCTCAGGCCCTGCCTCACGTTCCCCGTTCAATCGGGCTCCTGAAGTGCCTCCAGGTTGCAGATTCTTAGGGGCCTCCGGCAGCCGAGGAGCTAAGGGCTGGCCGGAGATTTTCATTCAGCCAGAACGCCGCAGGCGATCGGAGGAGTTCGATCGCCTGGCGGACGTGACTGGCAATTTCGACTGCCAAGTTACCTTGGCTGGTTTCGACATCACTATTATTGAACAAGGCGAGGGGTTACCTCGCCTGATCAACTAGTGGCAGCAAGCAGCAGGAGCTGCACAGGTTGGAGCAGCGGCAGGTGCACAGCAGCTAGGAGCAACTGGAGCACAAGCAACTGGAGCGGCACAGGTTGGAGCGCAGCTAGGTGCGCAGCTGTTGCAGCTCTTCTTGCAGAGGTTGAACTTGGGCATCTTGCACTTTGGCAAGCAGAGCTTTGGCATGCGGATCTTGCAGCACTTTGGAGCACAGCAGCGAGGAGCAGGAGCACAGCAGCTAGGAGCGGCTGGAGC
>JAIXVG010000608.1 GCA_027483145.1 Planctomyces sp. | reverse complement strand
AGTGACGCAAGCCGTCGTCGCCGCCACTGGCTCCTTCAGCCCGCGGACAGGGGCAATCCCCTTCAATCGTTGCCATAAGTCCTCAGTGATAAACGGCACAAACGGGTGGAGAAGCCGCAGCGTCGCATCCAGCACCGTCACTAGAACCCGCTGCACGATTGGCTTCGTCTCATCGCTGCGCAGCCGCGTTTTGATCATCTCGAGGTACCAGTCACAGAACTCGTTCCAGACGAATTCACGCAGACCCCTGGTCGCTGCATCAAAGTGGTACTTGCCCATCAGCTCGGTCGTTTCGCTGGCCACGGTGGACAGCCGACTCAAAATCCAACGATCTTCCAGCCCCAGTTCGTTGGAACTCACTGCTGCAGGTGTAAAGCCTTCCAGGTTGAGCATCGCAAATCGAGCGGCATTCCACAGTTTATTGCAAAAATTGCGGCCGTATTCGAATCGCTCGCTGACGATCCTTGCGACTGGTTCGCCCGCATCTGGTTCATACCAGGGGCTTGAATACTGGGCATCCTTCTTGCACTTTGCACACTTGACCCGCGGTTTCGCTCCCCCCTTGGGTGTCGCCTTCTGATGGGCTATCTCCTGCGGAATTACCACTCCGCAATGAGGGCATTCGTAGCCAACTGGCAACCGCACGTCCTGGGTTTCGCCAGCGAGCGAGGCAATCGTAAATCGCACCCCATCGGCCCCGTACTTGTCGATGAGGTCAATCGGATCGACTCCATTCCCCTTCGATTTGGACATTGTCTGCCCAAACCCATCCAGGACCTTCGGGTGTATGCAAACATGGTGGAATGGAATTTCACCCATGTTGTACAGACCCGTCAGCACCATGCGGGCCACCCACAACGTGATGATATCCCTGCTGGTGACGAGTACGCTTCCCGGATAGAAGTTCTTAAGGGCGGCGTTCCCGCCAGATTGATCAGAACCCGGCTCATGCTCAGTATCGGGCCAGCCGAGCGTGGCATGTGGCCACAAGGCAGAGCTGAACCAGGTATCCAAAACATCCGGGTCTTGCTCAAAACTCCAGTCCTGAAGCTGCGCTTCAAGCTCTGCATTCCCCGGAGCAACACAGACCAGCAACTGACCTTGCTCAGTCTTAAAGGCTGCCACCTTAGTCGGCGCGATCGCACCAAGGAGAATCATCCCTGACGATTCAACACCCTTTGGCTGCCATGCTGCCAGCACCGATTCGTCCCCCTTCCGGGACCAAATCGGAATGCGATGCCCCCACCACAATTGACGACTGATACACCAATCCCGCTTTTCGCCCAGCCAGTCGAGGTAGCTGTTCTTGTAGCGATCTGGGTAGAACTTCACCCGGCCATCATTCACCGCATCAATGGCCCCTTGAGCCAGAGAATCCATCTTCACAAACCATTGGTCCGACAGATATGGCTCAATCGAAGTCTTCGAACGATCGCTGAACTTGAGCGGAATTTTGCGGGCTTCTACCGTCTCAAAGTAACCCAGCCGTTCCATCTCGGCTGTTACCGCCTCCCGAGCCGCTTCGCGCGGCAGGCCTGCAAAAGGACCTGCGACCTCATTCATTTTGCCGTCAGGAGTCATGATGTTGATCAGCGGCAGATTATTCCGCAGACCGCATGCATAGTCGTTCGGGTCGTGGGCGGGCGTTACTTTTACGCAGCCTGTTCCCAGCTCTTTGTCTGCCAGCAGCCCATCGGCAATAATCGGAATCAGTCGCCCGTTTAACGGAATACGTACCTGCTTGCCAATGAGGTCAACATAGCGCTCATCAGTAGGATGAACACAAACTGCTGTATCCCCCAGCATCGTTTCCGGGCGGGTTGTCGAAAAGGAAATCAAGCGGCCAGTCGGTTCCCCGTTACCATCAACAACGGGGTAGTTAAAGGTCCAGAACTGACCATCGACGTCTTCCGTGTAGACTTCGTCGTCGGCCACTGCGGTCTGCAAATACGTATCCCAGTTGACCAACCGCTGACCGCGATAAATCAACCCATCGCGAAACATCCGGAAGAACGTTTCGCGAACAGCCTTCGAGCACACTTCGTCCAACGTAAAGCGTGTTCGTCGCCAGTCACAGCTAGCACCCAGTTTTTTCAGCTGGCCCAGAATCCGCTTCTCGTAGGCGTGCTTCCACGTCCAGATTCGCTCAACCAAAGCCTCGCGACCAATGTCGTGGCGCGTCTTTCCTTCTTCCTCCAGCATTCGCCGCTCGACCACGGCCTGAGTCGCAATCCCCGCGTGGTCGGTCCCTGGCATCCACAAGGCTTCATAGCCCTGCATCCGCTTCCAGCGCGTCAACAAATCCTGAATCGTTCCATTCAACGCATGCCCCATGTGGAGCGCCCCCGTCACGTTAGGTGGCGGCAGCATGGTGGCGAACTTGGGTCGTTTTGATGTCGCATCGACATCATACGCCCCCGTCTCTTGCCAGAAGGCCGTATACATGGCCTCTGCCGCAGCAGGATCGTATTGCTTGGGGATTTCATTCGACGGAGTGATTTCGTTGGTCATAAGACTCATTCGCAAGAATAAACTGGTAAGCCGCTACGTGACCAATTAGCCATCATGTCAGTCAAGGGACGCGAACTGACTAATCAAGCAAACTCTTCGTCTTTGTGAAGCTTGTAATCCACGCTATCCACTAGCGCCATCCAACTCGCTTCGATCACGTTCTCACTGACCCCGACCGTGCTCCACATACTCGTTTCGTCGCGGCTTTCGATAATCACTCGTACGCGGGCCGCTGTCCCTTCGGCACTGTTGATGACCCGCACCTTGTAGTCCATTAACTGCATTTCCTGCAGCTTGGGGTAGGCTGGCAACAGCGCTTTTCGCAAGGCCGTGTCCAACGCGTTGATTGGGCCATCACCTTCGGCAACCACATGCTCAATCTTGCCGCTGACATCCAGTTTGACCGTTGCCTCAGTGATGGGGGGTTTCCCTTCATCGGTCAGCACATCGACTCGATAATGGACGCGCTGGAACTTCGGTTGATACTGGCCAGCTTCTTTACGTACCAGCAAATCAAACGATGCTTCAGCCGCTTCGAACTGGAACCCTTCGTTCTCCAGGTCCTGCACCCGGTTAAGAATTCGCGTCATGAGCGCAGCATCATCCTGCAGTCGGAATTTGGTCGTCTTCTCGATAATGTTCGATCGGCCGCTTAACTCGCTCACCAAAATTCGTCGCTGATTGCCCACCTGCTCAGGGGGAATATGCTCATAACTGTGGGCAATACGAGCGACCGCATGAACGTGCATTCCTCCTTTATGGGCAAACGCACTCGCCCCGACAAAGGGCTGCCCCGACCGAAAGTTCATGTTGGCAATCTCGTAGACATAGCGAGACAGCTCGGTCAGCCGCACGAGCCCTCCGTCGCGCAGAACCGTATGGCCTTTCTTGAGGGCCAGATTTCCAGCCACACTTATCAGGTCAACATTCCCGCACCGCTCGCCAATTCCGTTAATCGTTCCCTGAACCTGAACTGCCCCATGGTCAACCGCAGCCAGCGAGTTCGCCACAGCCAGTTCGCAGTCGTTGTGGCAATGGATCCCCACCGAAATCTTCAGTTCTTTGCGAACTGCTTCCACAGCTGCGGCAATCTCTTCAGGCAACGTTCCGCCGTTGGTGTCACATAACACAATCAACCGGGCCCCTGCTGCTTCTGCAGCCTTCACGGTCTTCAGTGCGAAGTCGCGATTGGCTTTGAATCCGTCGAAGAAATGTTCAGCGTCATACAGCACTTCTCGCCCTTCGGCATGCAAGAAGGCAATCGAGTCCCCGATCATCGCCAGGTTTTCTTCTTCCGAAACGCGCAGCACTTCCTGGACATGCAAATCCCAAGTTTTCCCGACAATGGTCACTACGGGAGCCAGCGCATCGCGCAGCGCTTGCATACCAACATCATCTTCGGCTGCGATCCCTTTGCGACGAGTCATTCCGAACGCACAAATCTTGGCGTGGGCCAGTGGAATTTCACGAACTCGCAAAAAGTATTCAGCATCCTTTGGGTTCGAAAGGGGATAGCCCCCTTCGATGTAGTCGACCCCAATCTCATCCAGCTTCTTGGTGATCAGCAGTTTATCCTGCAGCGAAAAGTTGACTCCTTCCCCCTGACTGCCATCGCGCAGGGTCGTATCATAAAGCTCGATTTTTGCCATGGCCTATGTCATTCCCAAGAAAGCTAGTGGGCTGTTAAAGGCCCACAAACGCTTAGAACCTGTCCGAAATCCCGGCTATGCTTGTTCGAAAACCGGCTTTTTCAGCTTTAACCTGTCCGCATCAAAGCGTTTTCGGAAAGGTTCTATTCAACGAAAATCAGCCCAAAAAAAAACCCAGACCGCTTGGCCTGGGAACTGGTTCATTTCAAACGTTGTTCGCCCAAGGCCGCTATTTGCTCCCGGTTTCAATCGAAATAGAAATCGAAACTGCAATCAACATGGACCGTAACCTGAATCCGCCCCGACCGTTTCGGCCGAACTTGAAACGTGAACGTAAAAGCTGAGTTACACTTAGGGTACCCCTCCAGAGGGGCGCATGTCAAATTGGCTGACTCGTTGCTGCCGAAATCGCCCATACGCCGGACACTCAGAAACAACTTAAGTGATTTTTGAATAAACACTTACACACAAAACAACACGTCGGCATCTTCGAGGGGGACTATAAGCTGGCCGTAGCCGCGTCTCTTGACCCCTTGGCAATATCCAAAATCATTCAGCCCTCACTTCCGTGCTGGTATCGAGACTTTCTTATGTGTATACTTCGTAAATGTAGGTAATTCGCGAAATTCTGATGTTTTGCAGCCAAGACTCGAATCCCCTTCGAACATTCTCCGGTATATCCCGGTATCTTTAGTGGTTCTGCAACCTGCGATTTTCTCGCCTAATTCCCAAAGCTCGTACTCTCCTTTTCGACCGTCAGTCTCTGTGTGGTTTTTCCACATTGTTCCTTTTTTCTTATCGGGAAAGTCTTCTCCATGTCGCATCGTCGTCGTCATTCAGGTTTCACGCTCATTGAACTGCTCGTGGTCATCGCCATCATTGCAGTTCTCATTGCTCTCTTGCTCCCTGCGGTTCAGCAAGCCCGCGAAGCTGCTCGCCGCACTCAGTGCAAAAACAATCTCAAGCAAATTGGACTGGCGCTCCATAACTACCACGACATCCACCTGGTGTTTCCTACCGGGGCAGTTCAGGCAACTGTCGGAGCACACGACACGAATGTCTGGACCTCGATTCTGCCGCAGTCGGACCAGGCCCCCCTCTTTAATCGAGTTCAATTCGTGCTTGGCTGGTCTTGGCTGACACAGCCAGCACCCGGTTCTCCAAATGCAACACTGTTCAGTGGTGTGAAGATTCCCTACCACACCTGCCCTTCAAGCCCATTGCCAGAGATGGTCGGGAACTATCAGGCGAACTCATACGTGCCAGTCGCCGGTTCGGATATCGTGCCTGCCAATACAGCAACCAATGCCAGTTACGGCATCTCGTCAATCGGAGGAACGTTCTTTAACGGTTCTAAGATCAGTTTCCGGGATATGACAGATGGCAGTTCCAACATCATTGTCGTTGGTGAAATTTCTGACTGGGGCAAAGACGCCGCCAATGCCAACGTCGAAGTCCGCACGTCTGCCGACGGCGGTGGAGCGACCTGGATTGGTGCTCCGGCTGCCTACAACAGCGGCGATCCCCGCTGCATGAATCTCATCACCATTCGTTACGCGCCAGGGATTCGGCCCAATACCACCCTGAATGGCGTCGGTTATGCCGGAAATTGCAACGCCCCCCTCTTGTCGGCCCATACTGGTGGAACACAGGCACTATTGGGTGACGGCACCGTGCGGTTCATTAGCAACAACGTTGATCTCAGCACCCTGAAGTATTTGGCAAACCGGGCAGACGGGAACGTCGTCGGTGAATTCTAGGTTGTCTCCCATTCCCGTGATACCACTCGGCGACCTCGCGAGTGAGTCTCTGTAGATTCCCGCTGCGAAGTATATATCCGTGATGTTTTCACGGAGATTGTTTGTTCTAGTTCTCGAAAGGTTTGTTATGTCTCGTCCTCATCGATCGAAGGGTTTTACACTGATTGAGCTGCTGGTGGTCATTGCCATCATTGCGGTCTTGATCGCTCTGTTGTTGCCTGCCGTGCAGCAAGCCCGTGAAGCAGCACGCCGCACTCAGTGCAAGAACAATCTCAAGCAGATTGGACTGGCACTCCATAACTATCACGACATCAATCTGGTGTTTCCCACCGGGGCTGTAGGCGGCGGACACGATACTAACATCTGGACCTCTATTCTGCCTCAGGCCGATCAAGCACCCTTGTTCAACCGAGTTCAATTCGTGGCTGGCTGGTCATGGCTCACACAGCCGGCCCCCGGTTCACCTAACGCTACGTTGTTTTCGGGTGTAAAGATTCCATTCCACACCTGCCCATCGAGCCCCTTGCCTGAAATGGTTGGCAACTACCAGGCAAACTCATATGTACCAATCGCAGGCTCAGATATTGTCGCTGCAAACACTGCAACTCCAGTGGCAGCAAACGGCATTGCTTCAAACGGTGGAGTATTCTTCCAGTACTCGAAAATCGGCTTTCGTGACATGACGGATGGGACATCCAATATCATCGTCATTGGCGAAATCTCTGACTGGGGGAAAGACGCCGCAAATGCCAACGTCGAAGTTCGCTCGTCTGCTGATGGCGGTGGCGCAACTTGGATTGGCGCTCCATATGCCTACAACAGCGGAGATAATCGCTGTTTCAACCTGAATACGATCCGATATGCACCGGGTGTCCGACCAAGTTCGACCCTGAACGGCGTTGGGTATGCCGGGTATTGCAATGCTCCAATGTTGTCTGCCCATACCGGCGGATTCCAGGCGCTATTGGGTGACGGCACCGTGCGGTTTATCAGCAACAATGTGAATCTTGACACCCTTAAATATCTGGCGAACCGGGCAGATGGGAACGTGGTCGGTGAGTTTTAGGTAAGCGCCCGCTCCCTTAACGATAATCATCGATTTCGGACGTGAACCGGTTCACAAACATGTCCGCTTATAAGTATCCGTGACTCGATCAAGTAAGTTTACTGTCCCTGTTCTAGAAAAGGCGCTCTATGTCTCGTCCTCGTCGATCAAAGGGTTTTACACTGATCGAGCTGCTGGTGGTCATTGCCATCATTGCAGTTCTGATCGCTCTGTTGTTGCCTGCTGTGCAACAAGCCCGGGAAGCAGCACGCCGCACTCAATGCAAAAACAACCTCAAGCAAATCGGGTTATCGCTGCACAATTACCATGACATCCACTTGGTCTTCCCGCCGGGTGCAACTGCACTAGGCCATAACGGGACCGTGTGGAATGCAATCCTCCCCCAGGCAGATCAAGCTCCGTTGTACAACCGTCTGCAATTCGTCAGCGGCTGGTCTTGGTTAACTCAGCCAGCCCCTGGTTCAGTTAACTTTACCGCTCTTAATGGAGTTAAAATCCCTTACCACACCTGCCCTTCAAGTCCGCTGCCTGACACACAGGCGCAAAACGTGGCAAGTGTTGGAACAATCACTTTCCAAAATAACTCTTACGTCCCAATTGCCGGGTCTGACCTTGTAGCTGCGACATCGTTTACGAACGCTGGGCAACCGGGGGTTGGAATTTCATCTAATGCAGGAGCGTTTTACCAAGGATCGAAGATCAGTTTTCGCGACATGACCGACGGTAGTTCCAACGTGATGGTGATCGGCGAGATTTCAGACTGGGGTAAAGACGGCTCTAACGCTAACGTTGAAATTCGCACTTCGGCGGACGGCGGCGGCGGTACTTGGATTGGTTCACCAAATGATTGGAACAGCGGCGATACACGTTGCTACAATTTAAACACAGTGCGATGGGCACCCGGCATACGGCCATCCTCGACTCTCAATGGTGTTGGAACTTCTAACTGCAACAGTCCATTGCTGTCTGCCCATACTGGTGGCTTTCAGGCACTAATCGGCGACGGCACTGTTCGGTTCATCAGCAACAACGTTGACATCACTACTCTTAAGTATCTCTCCAATCGGGCTGACGGAAACGTTGTCGGCGAGTTTTAGGAAAACACGCGGTTCCTTAACGATAAACTCAGCAACAACGTTGATCTGACCACATTCAAGAACCTTGGGATGCGGGCAGACGGCGCTGTAATTGGTGAGTTCTAAAGTCCTCTGATTGCTGTGATGCTAGCATCCGTGCAATCCAGGCGTTTTGAAATCAGTCGTCTCGACTGAAACAACTGACGGAGGTGGCGTCTTTGCAGGCACCACCTCCGTCTTCGTATACTTTGAACCGTGCTATCATTGATGTGGGTCAGTCGCTCCTCGGTCCCGTCGAACGGCGGTTGAAGCTCTCATCGATTCGACTCTGCTTTTTGTCTCTATTCAGGAATTTGTTCATGGGCAGCCTACCTCGTTGGGGTTTGTTGGTTCTCTGTTGTACCTTCAGCTTGGTCCTCGGCTGTGCCGATTCTTCAGGAGGCCCGTCAGGCAAGCCCACTAAAGGAAAAGTCACATTCAAGGGTGAGCCTGTTACCGAAGGGAAAATCTTCTTTAGCAATACCTCTTTGGGGACTGGCGGATCGGGCGCGATCAACCCCGATGGGACATTTGCGACCACCAGCCCCCTGATCTCGGGAACCTATAAGGTCTTTATCCAACCACCCGAAGTCGATGCACCCAGCGACGGCAAAACAATGCCTCGCAAAATGCTCAAGGAAATGGATAACATCCCCAAGATTTACCATACCGAGTCGACGTCGCCACTGACGGCAGATATTGGCGACGGCAAACTCCTGGAGTTCGAATTAGGCGAAGAGTAACCCCGTTGCCACCCCGTCTGATCGAACGGCGGGCCAGTTTCCGTTTTTGTCGTTGTCTATGCACTTTCCTTGCTGAAACATTGTCGGTCGTCAGTTAGGAAAGTGCGCACATCGCCTTGACCAAGGTTCTCACATGGTTACTGGTAAACCCAAAAAACCAGTGACCACCAAGCCCACCCGTCGATCCATGGTGCTGATGCTCAGCAGCTTAATCACGCTGCTTGCGCTGGCTATCGCTATTGCATATGTGAGGCCACACTGGTTGGGGATAGGCCAAGTCAATGCCCCCGCTCGCGAAGCAAACCTGGCTGCGGCCCTGACACACCTCGAACGCAAAGAGTTCTCCAGCGTTCTTCAAATCTCGCAGCAGCTATTGGCCAAGTCCCCCAGAGATACTCAAGCCAACCTGCTTCAGGCGCGGGCCGCCATCGAACTGGGTCAGCCAAACTTAGCCATCGACGCTCTTTCGCAAATCCAGTTGTCTCCCCAGCCGGAAGCGCTCGCGGCCAGACACAAACTGGCCGAGCTGCTGGCTGCTGCGAATCGCTATGGTGCTGCTGAAGATGCCTTTCGCAGTATTCTGGCCATCAGTCCCGACCAGACTCAGATTGCGGAACGACTGGGGCAGGTCTTGGCCATTCAGGGCCGCCAGTTTGAAGCCCGGCCGTATCTGCTGAAAGCCTTAACACAGCAGCAATTCTCCTGGCAACAACTATTGGCCGCCGCCGCTCCCGAGACCCTTCTAAACGAATCGATGCACAACTCGATTACCCAGTGGGAGCAAGTGGCACCACTCGATTCGCGCAGCCATTTGGCTCGTTCCATTCTGCTGGCCCAAAAAGAAAAATTTGCTGAAGCAATCACCACTCTTCAGCAGGCAAAACAACTCGATCCCCCTCTTACTGAAGTTGATGCTCGGCTGGGCCAGTTGCTGTATGACCATCGTACCAATGCCGATCTCCTCACGTGGGCCGAACAACTTGCTTCAACCTCGAATGCCCATCCGGTCGTCTGGGCCGTTCTCGGACAATGGGCTGAACGCTCTGGCGATCGCCCCGCAGCGCTCAGGTCCTTCCTTGAAGCAGCCAAACTCGATCCTCACAATCGCCTCGCTTGTTATCGCGCGGGTCAATTGGCCGCGAGGCTAGACCAACCCACTCTGGGCGAAAACCTCCTGGCGCGCGCCCGTCTCTTGGAAAAGCTCCACACTGTTCATGAAAAGCTACTCTCCAGTCCCGGCGAGTTCGCGCTCCTCTCTGAAGCGGCCGACTTAAGCGAGCAACTGGGTCGTCATGCGGAAGCAGCAGGCTGGCTCGCCTTCTGGCAATTTCAAGATCGGGCCCAAACGGCACTCGGGCCTCGAATTGCGAAGTTGCGACAGCAAGGGCTAAGCCCGTCGGTCGTTAACCTCGTTGAATCCAACTTCCGAGACCGCTGGCCCTTGCCGGTTGTGAAGTCCTATGTAGAGCAAACCCAGCCAGCTCCCCCTGCACTTCAATCAACTCCCAACATTGCCTCGCAAGTGAGGCTAGTCGACGTTGCTTCTCAGGTTGGTCTCCACTTCAAGTACGACAACGATCACGACCCCAACAAGGTGGTCATGCGAGCACACGAAGCGTCGGGAGGGGGCATCGCCATTCTCGACTTTGACCACGACGGCTGGCCCGATGTTTACTGCACTCAAGGGGGCCCCTGGCCTGATCAAACATCTCGCCCTCTCGTTCTGGACGAATTGTTCCGCAACCGAGACGGAACATTCATTCCTGTGGCCCAACCGGCAGGCATCATGGAAACAGGTTACGGCCAAGGGGCCGCGGCAGGCGACTTTAACAACGATGGTTTTCCTGACCTGTACGTCGCCAACGCCGGGACAAACTCGTTTTTCGTCAATCAGGGAGATGGGACGTTTATTGAGCAAGCCGCGCCCGCTGGTGTGGCCGGAAACGAGTGGACTTCCAGCGCCGCCTTCGCCGACCTCAACGCAGACGGGCTGCCAGACCTGGTCACTACCGGCTACATGGGGGGGAGCGATGTCTTTACTCGCTACTGCATTGATGAACAGGGAATTCAGCGGTCATGTAAGCCACGCGTCTATCCCGCTGCCCCCGACCGTTGTTATGTGAATCAAGGGGATGGCCGGTTTACCGTCTTATCTGAAGCCGATTTTCCCCAGCAAGACAACGGCCGCGGCTTTGGTCTGGTCGTGGCCGACTTTAGTGGCAATGGCCAGCGACAAATCTTTGTGGCCAACGATAGCGAAGCCAACTTCTTCTTCGAACCGATAAACGCTGGCGATCCTGTTCCGATCAAGTTCGCCGAAACCGCACTTTCAGCCGGGTTGGCATTCAATGCCGATGGCAAACCGCAAGCCTGCATGGGTGTGGCAGCAGCCGATGTCGATCACAATGGCCTGTTGGACCTCTTGGTGACCAACTACTACCACGAAGGGAGTACGCTTTACTTGCAGGAAGAGCCACTCACCTTTGTCGACCGCTCGCACGATTCTGGCATTTACGACTTGTCGTTTCCGTACCTGGGATTTGGTACCCAGTTCTTCGACCCCAACCTCGACGGAACATGGGACCTGATCGTCGCTAATGGACACGAAGGAGACTATACCGACCTGGGCGTCCCTCACCGCATGCCGGCCCAGCTACTCATAGGAAGCCCCCAAGGAAAATACACCGAGGCCAGCCCCGACCGCGTCGGACCATACTTCGGACAAGCAGCCTTGGGACGTGCCATCGCATTAATCGACTTCAATCGCGATGGATTAGAAGACGCCGCGATTGGCCACCTCGACCAGCCTGTTGCCCTCCTTCAAAACGAAACCGAACATCCTGGCCACGGCGTTGTCCTCGAACTTGTCGGGACGATTCGCGATCGTGATGCCATCGGGTCGCGTGTCGAAGTCCACCTGAGCAACCGAGTTCTTCGTCACCAAGTTATCGCTGGGGGCTATCAGACCTCGCACCAAAAACAGTTGGTCATTGGCACAGGCTCTGCCAGCGCAATAGATCGAATTATCGTGCACTGGCCAAACGGCAGCAAAGATGAGTTCTCGAATGTTCGAACGGGCCAATCTTATTTGGCTGTCGAAGGATCAGGAGTGCTAACGCCGATGCACGGGTTGAAGCAGTAGCCAATCGGTTGGTGGAATTGCGCTTGAAAGCTCAGCGGCGTCTTAGCCGAATTGCAGTTGCCAAACCGAGGCAAATCCCAAAACCAGTTGCTACAGAGTCGCTAACTCAGCCCCCTGGGCTGCATTGGCCGTCCGGGCGGCGTGATGCTCGGCAATGATTCGCTTCAAATGGCGATGGCACGCCATACAACCACCGCCTGCCCCGCACGCTTTCGTCACATCTCGAACGCAAGCCAATTCGCCATCGGCCACACATTCACGGACGGCCGTCTCTGACACTCGCAAGCAATGGCAGAGCGGGCGGCTGTTCTGAGCCGAAGGCTGGTCACTGGTAAATCTCGAGGCAATCATTGTCGCTGATTGTCCTTATCAACCGTGTCTCGATACCCTTCACTATCATTTGAGACTGAGTCTCAATCGCAAAGGAATTTTGCGCTAGGAATCGGCCACAGTCAATCGTGTTTCTGACAAAAATCCTCGAATCTCGGCCGCAAGCGGCAACAATCTGCCAGCCAATCCGCTTCTTCCGACCACGGCACCGCTGTTTCCCTCATCAAAAAGGCCTGTAAACACATGGTAGAAACACCTACTCAACTGCAGGCGGTCCGCGAAAACAAGGCCTTTCGGCTCGCCTGGAGCGATGGCTGCGCGGCTGAAATCTCTTTCCATCGCCTTCGGTGTGCCTGCCCGTGCGCCGGCTGCATCGATGAAATGACCGGCATCAAAATCTTGAATGACGCATCAGTCCCCAGCGATATTGCTCCCGTACAACTAGCCTACTCTGGTAACTATGCCCTGAAAGTGACCTGGAGCGATGGCCACAACACCGGACTTTACACTTGGGAGTTCCTCCGCAAGCTCGCTTCGGCAGGCTAGCCCTTTACGGCCCATCACCACTTGGCTAAATCGCCTCGCAGGACCAACAGCTCCCGACCGAGGGTCGGCCGAACCCGGCAATCAGGCGGTGTTCCAGCACTTGCTGCGAACCACAAGCAGCGAGCGGTTGGCAAACTACCACCCAGAGACCTATTCTGTGGGGGTCAAAGACGCTGCCCGAAGGGGGCAACGCCGCCCGACGCTCGGCCCGGCTAGCTATTTCACTCGCTCGCAAGTACCCATTCGATTCCTCAAGAGACGTAAACGACCATGGCAAAAAAGTCGATTTCTGACATCGATGTTTCCGGCAAAGCAGTCCTGATGCGGTGCGACTTCAATGTGCCGCTAGATGATCAGTTGCAAATCACCGATGACCGCCGGATCACCGAGGCTCTTCCGTCGATTAAGTCGGTCCTTGATCGCGGCGGCCGAGTCATTCTGATGAGCCACCTGGGCCGACCAGAAGGCAAAGACCCAGCAGCAGATGCCAAGTACAGCCTCGCTCCGGTTGCCAAGCATTTGGGTACCCTGCTCTCCTCACCGGTCTACTTTGCGGCCGATACCGTTGGACCGGAAGCTATCAGTAAGTCCAAGGCCCTCAAAAACGGCGAAGTGCTCGTCCTGGAAAACGTTCGCTTCAACAAGGGCGAAAAGAAGGGGGACGCCGACTACGCAGCTGTCCTCGCTGCTATGGGGGATATCTACTGCAACGATGCGTTCGGCACTTGCCACCGTACCGAAGGCTCAATGGTTGCCGTTCCGAATGCCATGAACGGTAAGCCCAAGGTCTCTGGCTTCCTCGTCGCTAAAGAGATCCAGTACCTGAGCGATGCCATCTCGAACCCCGGCCGCCCGTTTGTGGCGATCGTTGGTGGGGCAAAGGTCTCCGACAAAATCAATGTCATTCAGAACCTTCTGAAGATTTGTGACAAGGTCCTCATCGGCGGGGCGATGGCCTATACCTTCTCGCTTTGTCAGGGGGGCAAGACTGGTAAGAGCCGCGTCGAACCAGACAAGCTCGACTTGGCCCGCCAACTGATGGCAGAAGGGGGCGCCAAGTTGGTTCTGCCAGTCGACACCCATTGCGGCGATGCGTTCAGTCCCGATTGCAACAAGATTGTCGTCAAAGCGGGCGAAATCCCCGATAACTTCGAAGGGCTCGACATCGGCCCCGAGACCGCGAAGCAGTTTGCTGCGATTGTGAAGAGCGCCAAAACCGTCGTCTGGAACGGCCCGATGGGTGTCTTTGAAATGCCACCGTTCGACGCAGGGACCCGCGCGGTCGCTAACGCCCTAGCCGAATCGAGCGCCACCAGCATCATTGGCGGCGGCGACAGTGCTGCAGCCATTCAGCAGTTTGGCCTGGCCGACAAAGTCTCGCATGTCAGCACTGGCGGCGGGGCCAGCCTT
>JAIXVG010000591.1 GCA_027483145.1 Planctomyces sp. | reverse complement strand
GGAGCCGCTCGACTTCTTCGGATTCGGGGGGGCGTCGCCAGGCCTTCTTCGCGAAGCGGGTCACAATCGCGCGGCCCGCCTGCCGCCGTTTTGCGGTATCGGTCTCGGAAACCTGCAGGATCGCTTGCCTAGCCTCTTGTTCGGCGGGACTTAGCGAAGAAGGGTTATCGGCCAGAATAGTTTCGATCACCCGGTCGGCCGCCGCTAAGTACTTCTCGATATGAATGGTTGAGGTAAAAAGGGTATCGCCAGCCGTGTCGAAGCCGATTCCCCCTGCTCCATCGACTGGGATATCGGCACCAGCCTGATAATCGAAGCCAAGCAGGTCACGCACGGCGTTGGAGTACTCGGCTTTCGTAAGCCGCCGACTGAGGACGTAGCCCTGGTACCAGGCAACGGTGGTGTCGGTCGCTAATTGATCGCAATTGTCGTTCTTTGGCTTGGGGATATTATCGAGCCAGCCTAGGAACTTGCCCTTCTGATCATCATTCAGGCCTGGGCTGCCGGGGGGAGGCATTTCGTTGACCCGAACCCGCTTGGCGACCCGTTCCCAGAAATCAAGTTTTTCAAAGGCCTGCTGACCCGTTTCGATATCGGCCAGATTGAAATCGGCCTGGTTTTTGTCCCCTGCCCCGTGGCAACTCAGGCAACGGTCGACCAGGATCGAGCGAATGTTGTCTTGATAATCAGCCTGCCAGGCACGGATAGCGCCCTCATCAGCGATCGCCGATATGGGACTTATCGCCAGCGCTCCGACCAGGAAGCCTGCGACTAATCCGAAACGAACTGGAAGGGGAAAAATGGCCATAGTTGACGACGAGGAAACGAGAAAAAAAGATTCAACGGGGAGCGGGAGGGAGCGATACCAGTGGCAATTCGGCTGTGGGAAGTCGACTAAGGGGGGATGGCGGCGGGATGTTCGCATCAGGGGGATGCGGGAGGGCTAAACCATTTGATCGGAGGGATTGAGGCTGCCGCCCAAACTTTTCTGGTCGAAGAGGCAGGACCAACCACAAGATTCTATTCTGACCAGCGAGGACTTCCCAGACCGTTCCCACCAGCAATTGGGAACTTTGGCGTAAAACCCGAGTCTGATGATCGGCGGGTAGCGGAGGGCTACTTCAGAAGGCCGAGGGTTTGTGATCCTATTTATCGGGGGCTTCCGCGTTGCGACGCGTGTCTGTCACCCCAAAATCAGTCTTAGCCAGCTCGAAACACGCGAGAGCCGCTCGTGGTTCAGGGATCGCCCTTGCGAAAAAACGGAGAACGAGGAACACTTGCGGCCGCCCGTGAACTGGTCGCGTCCACGGGTTTTAGTCAACGGTCCCGGTAACGCATCAAAACCTGGGTTAGCGAAGGCTGTCGCCGCACATGATTGGGCTATTTATTTCGGCGGTAGTCGTTTCGTCAGTCGTGCAGTTAGCGCTAGTTTGCGGGTATGTCGCCCGGCTTTGGCGATTCAAACAGCCGCTTGTCACCGATGCCGAATGTTCGAAAGCGGCGGTCGTGCTTTGTCTGCGTGGTGGAGACCCGTTTCTTTCGCAGTGCCTGGCCGGACTACTCAATCAAGACTATCCGACGTACCGCGTTGTGGTGGTTGTTGATCATGAAACCGACCCAGCCAATTTGTGGGTCGATGCAGCCTTGCAGAAGCCCCATCGCTGCGAGGTCGAACGCCTGGTTCTGGACTCCTCAAATGATCGCTGCAGCTTGAAATGCGCGGCATTGGTTCAGGCTGTGCGTGGACTGGACCCGCAGGTGCGCATCGTCGCTCAGCTCGATGCTGATGCCGTGCCTCACCCGACTTGGCTGCGGGAAATTTGCACAGCACTAAGGCCGCCCGACGTCGGCGCCGTAACAGGTAACCGCTGGTACTTACCCGACTCACCAAATCTGGCGACCATGATCCGTTTGCAATGGAATTGCGGGGCCGTGGTGCTGATGTATTGGCTGCAGATTGCCTGGGGTGGCACCTTGGGAATGAAACGCGAAGCTATCGATCGGGCGGGACTTCTCGGTCGGTGGGAAAACGCGTTCTGTGAGGACACGATGTCGTTCCGTGCGCTCAAGTCAGCCGGCTACCGACTCGACTTTGTTCCCAGTCTCATGATGATCAATCGGGAAGAGTGCCGCATGGGTCCTTTCTTTTCGTGGCTCATGCGGCAACTGCTAACAGTCCGACTATACCATTCGGCCTGGCCAGTCGTCGCCTTCCATGGTGTATCGGCGGCAATTCTGCTGGTGATTGGCACGGTTTGGAGTCTGGCGCTCATTGGCCAAGGTCATTCGCAGCATGCGGCAATGATCGGGGCAACCCTTGTGGCCGCACAGCTCGGGCTGGTCAGTTCGGTCATTTTTGTTGACCGGGCCGTTCGGCGAATTGCCTGCCAGCGCAACGACAACGTTGACCGGCCTCGCCTTGCAACGATCATCGTTTGGTCTTGGGCGATTGTCATTACGCAACTTGTTTATGTTGCGGCGCTGTTGCGCTGCGTGACTCTGCAAAACGTGTCGTGGCGCGGCGTGCGTTACCAAATCGATAGCGCCTGGGAGATCTACCGAGGCCCGTACCAGCCGTACGAAGTAGCCACCAGTTTGAGTGCTCAGGAGTCTCTTTAACCGGCATGAGGCACCCCTTAGCCCGGATTACTCATGTCGGGTGCGACCTCAGGCTGGCCAGCAGTGGGACTTGCCTGTCGAATACAGCTATCGACTGCAGGTTGAGTCACTGATGACGCGTTCACAATTACAAACAATTCAAAGAAACCCATCAGCCGGAGTGCATTGGCCCTCCGGTTCCATTTCAGCAATCGCAATCGGACGCTAACGCGTTCCTCCGCAGATAGAGAGAACCACCCAACCCTTCCTCCAAACCGATGAATAACTCGGGGTAGCGGACGATGGCGTCCCAGACCGCCTGAATGACCAAACCAGAAAATTGGGGGGGATCTGACGTTAGCGATAAACGAGCTGCTGTAACTAATTTGTTAGAAACAGCTTAGCGCAAGACAGCAAGGGCTGCAGCGACGGCTAGCTCGTCGCAGCGTTCGTTCTCTGCGTGGCCGGCATGTCCCTTAATCCAGGTGAAACGGACCCGATGCAGGGCGAGCAACTGGTCGAGGGCCTGCCAGAGTTCGACGTTCTTGACGGGTTTCCAGGCTTTCCCCTCGCGCCGTCGCCAACCGTTCTTCTTCCAGCCGGAAAGCCATTCGGCTGAACCCTTTGCGACGTATGAGCTGTCGGTAATGACTTCGACCTCGGACTGAGACTTGAGGAGTTTCAGCCCCTCGATGACAGCTTGAAGCTCCATCTGATTGTTGGTGGTTTGCGGATTGCCCCCTGCCAGCTCTTTTTCTTTGCCGGATGCAGGATGGCGAAGGATTAGCCCCCAACCGCCCGGGCCAGGGTTTCCCTTGCATGCACCATCGGTAAAGAGCTGGACGAAGGGGAGCTGGGAAGACTCAACCATTGGCCAGTGCTTTTCGGAAACCGTTGTGACGTAGAGATTTATGAATTAGCCGAGGCAAAACCGGGCTGAGTCGGCAAGTTGCGATTCGGGAGCAAACCATAAAGGAGTATTCGCCAGTCAGCCGTTGTATTGCCGGGTGAATGGGGGCCAAGATTCGACGTTTCCGTCGACCCGCACGCTAGTTACTCAAACATCATAAAGCCCTTACACCTGCAAAGGTGGAAGGGGCTGATAAACCACAAAAACGGCTTAGCGTTCGCGGAAAACGATGCGGCCGCGATTGAGGTCGTAGGGAGAAACCTCAACAACAACTTTGTCCCCGGGGACGATACGAATGAAGTGCTTGCGCATTTTGCCCGCAACGTGGGCGAGCACCGTATGGCCGTTTTCCAGTTCGACGCGGAACTGCGTATTGGCTAATGCTTCGACAACAGACCCATTGACCTCGATGGCCTCTTCTTTGGCCATAAACAACCACTCCCCGGACTGGCATTTCCCAATGACTTAAAGGCGCTTTCGCGAGTTGAACAAAACGTTGAGCCAGCCTGACGTGCTCAAGGCGAAAGGAATTTCCAACGAGCGGCCCTTCCCCAAGAAAGCCGTTTTGACCGCACGCTTGTTAGAGTATAGCGGGTGGTGCTTGGGGATACCAAGGATGGGTGAAATTGAGTAATGAGGGGGGCCAACTGGTGTCTTTATGGGGGGAAGCAATTCGAATGGTCAGTATTGGCTGGGAGGGTCCTTCGAATGGCCAGGTTAAGGTTCGGAGGATAGAGTAGGGAGTGGTTGGCTGGCAGTTAGGGATTTAGAGTTTCGAGTTAACAAAAAAAGAAAAAAGCACTGGCGGCCCAAGGCGGGCGCCAGTGCCACCGGACCGATGAGTTGTGGTTACTTTCGGTTGCAAATGATTTCGGGGTCACGTATTCAGGAAGCAGTCAGGAGCAATATGGAAGTCGTGCTTGCAGCCGGTCCCGTCGCTGAAGTAGTTGCCGATTGGCTGGTGGTTCCGGTGTTTGATTCGGCCCCGGAATTGGGTGAATCAACAGATTTGGCTGGCCGCTTAGTTGAACAGTTTGAGGCCATCACCGAAGGGGGAGACCTTCCTCGTAAAGTTGGCCAGCTGCTGCCGCTCAAGGGGGTGGTGGGACTGGGAACGAAACGGCTGCTGCTGGTTGGTTTGGGTTCGGTTGACACGATTTCGCCTGCCACGTTTGAGCGTGCGATGTTGACCGCGTTTCGGTCGATTGCGGACAAGCCCCTGCAGCGGGTGGCGATCGCTCTGCGGCGACTGGCCACTTCGCGAGTTGATGCCGAGGCAATGGTCTCGCTGGCGACGACCAGTGCGCACGTGGCTGGAATGGGTCAAGACCTGTACCGAACCGAGCGAAGCCGGTTTCCATTTCGGGAACTCATGCTGCTGGTTGAAGAACCGGGATCGGCTGCGCTGGTCGGCGCGCTGCAGGCAGGGGATGTCGTTGGTCGTGCGGTGAATCTGGCCCGAGAGCTGGTCAATCTGGCACCGCAAGACATGACGCCGGTCAAGTTTGCAGAGCGGGCAGTTAACCTATCCCAGGAGCTGCCCGTCACCTGCGAAGTCTTCGACGAATCGCGGCTCAAGGCAGAGCGGATGGAAAGCTTGCTGGCAGTAGCCAGGGGAAGTACCGAAGAGCCGCGCATGGTGCGAATTGAGTACCTGGGAGCTGGGGCGGCTGCACCTAAGTTGGCCTTGGTCGGTAAAGGGGTGACGTTTGATAGTGGAGGGCTATCGCTGAAGCCGACGGATGGCATGTTGACAATGAAGTGCGACATGGCAGGAGCTGCGACAGTGCTGGCGGCAGTGACGGCCATTGCGAAGCTGAAGCTTCCCCTCAACGTGGTGGGTTATATGGGACTCGTTGAGAAT
>JAIXVG010000598.1 GCA_027483145.1 Planctomyces sp. | reverse complement strand
GGTGGCTGTTGTGGCTGGTGGGGAACTTTGCCCGCCCGGTCAGGCGGCGGCCTGGTGCGAAGTATGGATCGATAACTGGGGTAGCAGAGCGGTGCGGAACGGGCAGCGGGGGCATGGGGAGTTGGTCTGTACGGCTCACCTGTTTATTCGGCCCGAGCTGCAATTGGAAGCAGCGACGCTAGCCAGGCAATGTCGCAATGTTTTGTCGCAGGTCACCACATTCGAGGCGGATGATTACTCGCCGGGAAGTCCACAAGGGACGACGGCAGTTCCGGTTCGTTGGAACGAAGGGGAGGTGCGCGAGTCGACGCGGCTCGATCGACAGCAGACCGGCTCGACGTTGCGGCATTTCATCTGTACATGGGAAGGCCAGCTGGCGGAATGAGATGATGTTGAGTCATCACCAGGATGGGGAATTGTTTAATACCCGTCAGTACCAACTTGTTTATCTGGAGAGACCGATGCCTGTTTCTAACATTGTTCGTAATTTGCGCGATGGCGAGCTGACGCTGATTGATGGATCGAACCCGCCGCAACGGTTGCTGGTGGTTCTTGATGAAGGAGACCTGACCTGGACCGAGCGGCTGCGAACGATTGAGGTGAAGGATCGCGGCTCGATTGCATCGGGCCAGTTGCGGCGGGGCGAAGACGAATCGGTCGCTTTGTCGTTTACAGCTCGCTGGACGCAGCTACTTGGGAAGTCGCTGACGCCAACTGATCCCTTGCAGTTGTATGAGTTGCTGGCGCTGTCCTCAGCAGCAGGGGTAAAAAGCACATCGCCAGCGGGTGAGCAGCAAACGTTGACGCTGGAGTTTCGCGTGAATGACCCGGCTGGAACGGCATCTGAGGTGATTCGCTTTTCCAGGGTCTATCGGGAAACGTTACGGCTCTCGGAAGGGAATGAAACCAACACGATTGCGTTCACGGGGAAGAGTTTTGTAACGGCCCCGATCGTCTCACGCGCGGCGTAAGGGGGGAACCGGAGGGCTTGCGCCCTGCCGCTACGAATGGATGAGAGATGGACAACCGTCGCGACGTGATTGCGATTGAAAAAGGGGGGAGGGGTGATGTTTAGTGAATCGCTTGTGGTGACGATCACGGCTGACAGCTCTGGGGTTTCGCGCGAGCTCGATAGTCTGGCTGGTCGACTGGCTCAGTTGGAGCGAAGCTTCGGACAAGTTCAGGCAGCCTCTGGTCGTGTGGGGAGTGGGCTATCGTCGCTGGCCAATTCGCTGGGGCCGCTTAGTCGAGTGCAAGCGCAGTTGTCGGCGATTGCAGGTCAGGTGGCGGGGCTGTCGCGCACGCCAGTTTCGCGGAATGTTTCTCCGGCAATGGCGGCGCTCAATACGCTGTCGGCCGCGATCGCTCGGGTGGCTAGTCAATTGGCCAGTTTAGGTGCTGCGGGAGGAGGAGGAAGTCGTCTGCCCTTGCCAGCCAGCAATGGAGGGGGTGGGGCTGGCAGTAGTGGGAGTAGTCGTGTCCCTGGGATTTCGGCGTTTGCAGCGGGTGGGCTGGTTGGCGGGTTAGTGAGTGGACCTGTGGGGACCGATCGGGTGCCGGCGTGGCTTTCTGCTGGTGAGTTTGTGGTGCGGGAACCAGTTGTGAAACAGGTGGGGACAGGTCAGTTGGAAGTGCTCAACCGCAGTGGACGCTGGCCTCAGGCGGAACCCCGTTCTGAAACGACTGTGCAGCAAACATCGGTGGGGGAGTTTCATGTGCATGTGGCGCAGTCGGGAAACGCTGCGCAGATTTTGCGCGAGCTGGAATGGGAGAGTCGTCGGCTACGTGAGCGACGGGGATAGCGGGTTGGACCATGCCGCGAGTGGGGCTTACTAATTGGTGGGATAGCACCAACTGTGTTGAGGGACGAGAGCTCTCACCGCTTGATTGAGTACTGAGGCGGGTGCTGTTGAGCTGGAGAACGCGTGAAGATAGGCCCCTCGCTGACGCTTCGGGTTACGGGAGGGATGGGTGATGTTGCGTGCTGGAACTGGTGGTGAGAGGCGGATATGGGGGGTGTGAGTCATCAATTGTAGCCCGCAGCGTTAGCAAGGGATCATCTCAATGAGAGACCAACTCACGAAGAGGCGGACGAGGCTGGTTATCCGGTTAGAAGGATAGCGAACACGAAAGGGGACCAACTGATGGGGATGATGCTTCGACCGGCTGTCAGGACTGCTGGACCGTGGTACGAACTGCCTGGACCAATTACAGGCTGTCGGATTCAGGAGAGCTGGGATGCAGAGCGGTTTAAGGTGCCGCTGAGGGCGGGGGACCAGGTGGCGGGACTATCGCGAAACGGGATTGATGTCACGCTGCGAGGGGCCGTCGGCAAAAGGGGGGAGGCGGCGGCATTCACCGAACAGGCGATGTGGGACACACTGCTGGAGTTGAGAGAGAAGTTGGATGTCGCAGGGGAAACAAAGTTCGAACTGCGGCTACTCGCCGATGGAGATCGGGCAGACTTATTGACCGGCTGCACGACGACACGCTTTGAGTACGACCTGAGTAATCCGTCGCTGTTTAGCTATAGCGTTCAGATTCATGCGACTTCGGCTGAGGTGGTGACACGAGTGAGTTAGGGCAGGTGATGGTTAACTGCGTATCCGTGAGAAGAAGCACTGGCAGAGCCAGTGGCACACAGAAGATGACCTGATGAAATTGTCACCCTGCTGCAGACTCAGAGAGATTGGTTTGGCAGAACCCGACGATTGGCATCGTCGGCTCGGTGGGCTGGTGGGGCACGGGAAGCGTTGGTGTTGTCGAGAAAGTTTTTGAGAAGTGGCAATTCAATGGTGACTACTTTCGAACGATTGATCTGGCATTATCCGGCTGGTGGAACGGCGCGGGTCCAAATTGCGAGCTGGGCCACGGCCCAGACCTGGTTCGAGCTCGACCGACAGGGTGGGTGTGGAGCGGGGGAATTGCACCTGTCGCGGTTGTGGCCGCAGCGCGACGCGGTCGCAGTGGGTGACTTGATTGCGTTTGAGTACCACGCGGGTAATTGCTGGTATCTGGGTCGGGTGCAGGATCGGGTGGCGATCAATCCGGCTGGGGTGGTCTTAAGTTTGCAGGGGCTGACGTCGCTATTGGGTGAAATCTTTCCGGGGGGATTCGGGGCCGATTCACCCGATGGGAATGCTCCGCTGCGGATAGCGCAGAACGATCGGTTTGCGAATGATCCTGACCGCGATTTGGAAACGGTTGTCCCGCTGAATCGGCCTGATGAGGCAGTGCGGTACTTGATGGCCAACTATGTTGCAGGACGAACAGCGATCGACTATCGCCCCGAGCTGGTGGCCAATACGCCCAATCGAGTTGTTGAGAGTTTGAAGCTGAACGGAGAGGAATCGCTAAGGGCGATATTGAAAGACCTGGCGATGCGGGCGGGTGACTTTCGCTGGGGCGTTGATGCGGCGAGGCAATTCTTCTTTCAGCCGACCAGCCAGCAAATCGGATATCGATATCGGTTGGGTGAGTCGCTGGTGAGCCTCGAAACGACAAGGTCGCTCGATGAGATTGTCAATCGAGTGTTGCTGACGGGTGGGGTGATTTACACGGGGGCCACCCCTGCTTCAGGGGAGCCTGCAGGGAGTTATCGCTTTCGCCAAAGCTACTTGCGGCAGACGAGTCAGCAGACTTATGGCGACAGGCGGCGGACGATGTCGCTACCGTGGATTCGAACGGCGGCTGATGCCCTCGCGTTCGCCAATCAATACCTCGACGAATACGCGCAGCCAGCAGATCGATTGGAAGCAGAAGTGCTGGCCAGCGAGATCTGCCCAGTACCGGGGACGGGACTGGTTGAAGTTAAAGACATGTTCCAGAACCTGGTGGGACGTTGGACATTAGAAACGGTGCGAGTTGAGTTTCGGGGGACGCCGCGAATTCAACTGAGCCTGGGGCGGTTACCGCCAGAGACGTTATGGCCCGAAGCTCCCTATGCAGAGCGCTATCCGATTGCGGCTCCGGATGAAGAGGGCGCGTCCTCCAGTGATGCGAGTGAGTCGTCGATTTTGCTATCGAGCGGGCCGGGGAATGGGACGGGGGGTGGGGGAGGTGGAGGGGGGAATAGCTCGCATGGACCGACCAGTTCGCAAGTGACCTCTTCGCTGTTGACGAGTAGCGATCTGAGTGACTGGCTGACATCGCTGGAGGGAACGTCGAGTGTTGAGTCATCACATGGAACGAGCGATGAGGTCTTCTCAAGTGACGCAGCAACTAGCGATGAGGTTTCGTGGTTCAGCAGCGATGCGACCGATTCAATGCAGGCCAGCAGTCAGCAGATATCGACCGGGGTGTCATCGGTAGGAGTGAGCAGCGAGTTGGGGAGTTCGTACTGGTCGTGGTTGAGCAGCAATAGTGGGACATCGAGTGGAGCAGGAAGTTCGGTGATGTTGTCTAGTGAGTTGACGTCGAGCGATGGGGGATTGACTGGGGGAGGATCGAGCGGGAATTCGGGGGGTCGATCCGGCTTCTCTTCAGCAGGTGGAACCTCTAACCCGACAGGCTCGACATTTTCCTGGGGAACAAGTTACGGAGGAGGTTCGTCGGGAGGAGCAACCAGTGATGCTTCGGATAGCGATTTCACTTCGACGTTCGATTGGGGAACCAGTAGTGACTTCAATGGGTCTTCGAGTTGATTGAATGCTGCAGGCAGAAGGCTACTTTGGCCAAGACAGGGTGATGTCATGTTCTTTCGAATGACAACAGACCATGAACTGCTGCCGGGAGGGTTGGCTGGTGCGTATGCGGGGCCGAGTCGGTCGACATGTTGGTTGATTGGCGGCGGACCGTCGCTGAGTCGGATGCCACTCGATGTGATTGCTGCTTCACCGGCCCCCAAAATGGGGGTGAACCTGGCTGGGACGGGGCATCTGCGGCCGACGTTCTGGACGGCTTACGATCCGTCGGCGCGGTTTCATCGGTCGATTTACCTTGATGCGGGTGTGATGAAACTGCTGCATCGGCGGAGGGCGTTTGACCTGGTCCCCGAGACGACCTTCAAAGTATGTGAGTGTCCCAATACGTGGTTCTTCGAGCGACAAGGGGGGGCCAAGCTGGGGAGCTGGTTGACTGGTGAAAGGACGGGCATTAGTGACTGGGCCGATAGTCTGCTGCAGGCGATTGACTTGCTGTATGTGCTGGGGTTTCGGCGAGTGCTAATGGCGGGGTGTGATTTGCAGGTGTTGCCCTCGGACGCGTTGTCGGCAGCGGCTAGTGCGGCTCGGATCGAGCGTATTGATGGAGAGCCGCTGGGAGACTTTTTGCAGCGATGTCGTGCGAAGGGGGTGACGCCCGGGCCAAGTGATGGGGAGGGGATTGGGGCGCAGTATCACTTTGATGAGGTGAAGCCGGTGGCGAGTGCGGTGCAGACCGACATGCACTATTACCGGGTGGTGCAATGGCTGCGGCTGTCACGCAGAACGCTGACGCTGGCGGGGATGGATTTGGTGTCGGTAACGCCTGATAGCCGATTGAATGCGTTCTTTCCGTACGTTGATGCAGCCATAGCGGCTGAGCGAGTTTTGGAGGATGTCGGGAACCCCAGGCTGGAGCCAACTCGGGGGTTGTATACGCAGCAGGTCGATCGGTTTCGAGGGTGCACTGTGTCGATGAAGGACTTTCGGGCGCCGGGCTAGGGAGGAAGAGATGAGACTGGCGGAGCCAGTGGCACACCGAGGAAGAAGACGAGAGGAGGGGGGATGCCGACGTTGTTGCAGGTTTGTAATGTAGGGACGGTGTTGGGTGGGACGGGGGCATGTGCGTTTAGTGTTGCCCGGTCGCTGCCGCGATATTCTCACCATTTGTGGTGTTTTGGTGAGATTCGGCAGGACCTGAAAGAGGTGTGGCGAGGGGCGGCACCACGCCACATCGAACGGCTGGATGGGGAGGAGATTTCGCGGCTGAATCCTGACAAAGTCATTCTACATAACACGGGTTGTGGGCGAGTCGTGGGAGAGTGGCGTTCAAAGACCGTGCAGTATGTTCATTCGCGAATTGATTTCTATCGAGCAGAGAAAATCCGTTACTGCTCGCGGTATCTAGCGCGGCTGTATGGTGCGGGGGAAGAGCAGGTGTGGTGGCAGCCGGTGCCGCTGCCGTTTCGGCCAAAGGTGATACGACAGCCAAGGAGGTTTGCCACCGATGATCTGGTGGTGGGGAGGTTGTGTACGCCGGGGATGAAAAAGTATCCGCGTGAAGTGCTGCAGGTGTATGAGTTATTGAGCAACAGTCATCCCCATATCAGGTGGGAGTTTGTCGGTGCTCCGGTCGAACTGAGGGATGCATTACAGAATGCATGCGGCCAGCGGGCGACGTTTCACCCGGCTGGCTGGGCGAGGAGGGAGTTACTTTGGACCTGGGATGTGCTCTTGTATTCGCATCCGACGTTGACCGAGACGTTTGGGCGGACGGTGGCTGAAGCGATGCGAACGGGTTGTGTCCCAATCGTGGATGCACGGGGTGGGTTTGTTGAGCAATTGGAGGATGGGGGTGGGGTACTGTGCCAGAACCCGCAAGAGTTTGTCGCGGCATTAACGCAAGCGAGTTGGCCGGAGGTCTGGGGGGAGTTGTCGGCAATGGGACGACGGATTGCGGATGAACGGTATTCGCTGGGGGTGTTTGCAAGGAGGTTGGAAGGGGAGAAAGAGGATGAGGGCTTAGGGATGATTGACGATAGAAGGGAAGGGAGAGTCGGTTGGGGTGGGTGGTGTGATGCGGCTTGAGGGTTGTTGTTGGGGTTGAAGATATAGAGACTGGTGGCATGGCCCGCTGGTGCAAGGGGCAGGCAGAGGTTGAGGCTTTGACTGAGCCGTCAACTGAATGGGCTAGAGAGCTGCGATGTTAGAGAGTAGCTGGCTTGTTCATCACACTGCAGGAGAAGCCAGCAGTGGCACCCGGCCAGGGGCTTGAAGAAGCGAAGGCTAGCGCCTTGTCGCTCAGTTAGCAGCCCTATTGGACTGGTTGGACTTGTTGGACGCGGTACATGGGTTTGCCGCGGCTGTCGTGGGCTGTGGGGTCGACTGAGCCGACAACGCGGACGACCATGCCGGTTGCGATTTCGCCAGATTGAGCCATTCTGAGCAGAGAATCGTTGGTGATGAGGCCGACATCTCCTCCCAGTTCGTCTTCGTTACCGGGCTTCATGTTGTAAGTGACGTACCAGGTGCGGGTTGCTTCGTCGTAATCGAGCATTCCCTGCAGCCAGCGATATTCTTTTTGGTCGTAGCCATATTGACTGGCCAGATTACGGGGAGCAGAGCGACTGACCATCGCGGCGTCGGTCATGGCTGACTCGGTGGGGAGTGAGGCCATGGAGCCGAAGGTTGGGTCGTCGAGCTGGCTTGTTCCGGGGAATTGCTTGCGGGTGGCACCGGGGTTCACATCGAATTCAGGATCGCGGGGGTCGGGGACCAGTCGGGATTTATCGTCACCGCTGGAGTTTGGGTCCCAGGTTCGATTGCTGTTGGAAGAATTGGGGTCGGGTCTCCAGCTGGGTGCCGAGTTGCCGTTGTTGATGGGTGGTGGGCCGCCACTGGGGATTGGTCCGTTGGGGACATACGTTCCGGATGGGGCGGGTCCCAAGACTGGGGCCCCGTTGGGGACATAAAGGCCACCATTTGGAGCGAACGTGCCATTAGGAACTCCCTGTCCAGGGCCCACCGGTTGGCCCTGGTACATGGGCTGGCCATAAGGTTGGCCGTAGTAGTTGGGATAGGGTTGCATGCAGCCGCTGAGGAGCAGGAGGGCTGTCAGGGCCAGCAAAGTGGAGAGGAATTTAGCGTGCTGGCTGAACATAAAAACGCTCCGCGTTAAACGAGAACTGGCTGTCAGTCTTGATCGAGAAGTTTGGCAGCAGAGATCGGCAGGCAGGAGCCTGCCCTACAAGAACTGCCCAACAGATCAACAGCCAGCCCCAGGCCGACGCCAACCATGGCGGGGGTTTGGGGCGCGGGGGATTTTAAGAATCGGCAGAAATGTGTCTAGCCCGATCTTCCCAAGTTGGCTAAGTCGCAGCGATGACCGGTTTTCCGGTGGAAATCGGCGGGTAAGGCCGGAGGGGAGGCTGGAGACTCGAGGCTGCAGGCTGGAGTGAGGGCGAAAGCAAAAGGGGTAGAGAGATTGGCAGGCGGGAGCCTGCCCTACAAGAACTGGTGCACCAGAGGTTAAAGCCGGGGAAGAGGGGAGGAACCCGGGGGTTGACACCCCCCGGTTCGCCTAGGTGGGGCTGGAGAGGTCAGATTGACGGTGGGAAGCGTTTGGAAATACAACGTGGGTTGGTTTTTTGTGGCAGACAAGATGCTGCAGCGAAGTGGCGCGCGTGCGCATCCACCAAAGTGGCCGTCAAGGATGACGTCGTGAGTGCCAGACCCCAACCAACAATATTGCCGTATGCGCCGTTTGAGCCGCTGCGCGATGCACGGGCCATTATTCAGCATGAAGCCAAGGCGCTCTCGACGCTGGCGAGTCGGCTGAATGAAACATTTGTCGAAGCAGTGAGCCTGATTGCCGCGTGCCAGGGGGTTGTGGTGGTCACGGGAGTCGGCAAGGCAGGGCTGATTGGCCAAAAGCTGACAGCGACGCTTTCTTCAACCGGGACGCGGGCAATCTTTCTTGACCCGGTGGCAGCGCTGCACGGTGATTTAGGGTGTGTTGGTCGGCATGATCTGGTGCTGGCCCTCTCTAATAGTGGTGAAACCGAAGAGCTGTTGCGGCTGTTGCCAAGCCTCGAACAAATGAAAGTGCCGCTGGTGGCGATTACCGCCAGCAGGCATAGCCGGTTGGGTTGCGCAGCGACGCTGACAATTGAACTAGGGCCGTGCAAAGAAGCTGGGCTGCATGGACTGGCACCGACAACGAGCACTACAGCAATGCTGGCGCTGGGGGATGCACTGGCGCTCGTGGTGAGTGAGCGGAAGGAGTTTACTCCGGCCCAGTTTGCCTTGTTTCATCCGGCAGGAAGCCTGGGGAAACGACTGACCAGCGTGAAAGAATTGATGCGGCCGGTCGAGCAGGTTCGCGTAGCGGTTGATACGACGACCGTGCGGGATGTGTTCGTGCAGCATGCGACACCCGGTCGACGATCGGGTGCAGTGATGCTGGTCGATGCAGATGGGCTACTGACCGGAATCTTTACTGATAGTGATTTAGCGAGACTGTTAGAACGGCGGCGGCTTGATGCCTTCGAGCGGCCGATTGCGGAGGTGATGACTTGCAATCCGCTAACGATTGAACCGGATGCGCTATTGGAAGAAGTGTTTCAGCTATTGGGGGAGCGCCGGATTAGTGAATTGCCGGTGCTGGATAAGGATGGGCGGCCGGTGGGGCTGGTGGACATTACGGATGTGGTGGGGTTGGGGGCGGGAAGGGATGAGGGATGATTGATAATTGATTATGGGAAGAGGGGAGTTGTTGGGGGTGGGGTGTGCGGGGGAAGATCCCTCGCTGACGCTTCGGGTTATGAAAACGAAAGAAGATCCCTCGCTGACGCTTCGGGTTATGGAAGAGGTGAGGGACTAGGGGATGGTTGACTGAATGAGGTCGCGGGGACTTTTTACAGCGCTGATTGGACTGGGGCTGTATGGTCTGCAGGTGGGGTACTCGTTTGTTGTGACTGAGCTGATGGGGGTTCCGGCTGAGGTGAGGCCGGTGGCGAAGGAGCAGGTCGCTTCAGCCGCTAGTGAGCCTGGCGACGAGACCAGCAGCAGTAATATCGCGAGGCCGGTCGAAAACGTGCGGATGGCTGAGACGCATTTGGCCAAGGCGCCTTGGGCTGCGATGGCGAAGTGTCATCTGCGAACAGAAGACACGTTTCTGTATGCCAACGAATGGGAACATCTGCCCAAAACGGGCGAAGTGGTGTTCAAGCCGTTTGCGGCGGTGGTGACGACCATCCGCGAGGGGAAGCAGCAGGTGGCGACGCTGATCTGCGACGCGGCCCTATTAAAGTTTCAGTCGTCATTTGATTTCAAGAATCCAAACCCCGGCCGGATTATTGGGGGGGCGTTGCGTGGTGAAGTGACGCTGGCAGGTCCGCAGGGGCTGAGCGTTAGCGGGCGTGACTTTTACTTTTCGGAATCGGCCGGGTTCATCTGGAGTGATCGGCCGGTCAGTTTTGAGTTGGGGTCGCATGCGGGGTCTGCCCGTAAGCTGAAGATGGAGCTGGTGACCTCGAACTCGCCCATTAGCCAGGGGCTGCCCGCGATCGCAGGGATTCGGACGTTGCGAATGATGCGTGATGTGCAGATGACGATTACGCTCAAGCAAAAGGGTAAGCCACTTCCACTACACATTAAGACTCCGGGGAGCTTTGAGTACTTTGTTGATGAGCAGATTGCCCTGTTTGAACCTGACCAGAAGGGGTCGGAGGATGTGCTGGTCTTTCGGAATACCGAGACTGGCCAGCAAGACTGGATGCGCTGCGAGCATTTGAAGGTGCACTTCATCGAGAAGGAGCTATTGAATCAACCGCCGTCGGCATTGCGGGTGGCCAATGGGCCTCTAAAGGGGAAAAGGGCTGGAGGTCAGCCGGGACTGCCGGTGGTGAAGACCGACTTGGAGTTTCACACGCTTGAAGCAACCGGGAAGCGGGTGGTGCTCGAATCGCCTGATAATCAATTGCGGGCGGAGGTGGCGAGCCTGGACTACAACGCAGAAACGAAGCAGTTACGGCTATCGCATCCGACGGCAGTGATTGTGCGGCGGAGGCAGGAAGCGACATTTTCGGAGCTGAAGGTTCCGAAGGTGAGTTTGCAACTGGGTGACGATGACTCGCTATTGGAAGCACGGTGTGATGGGGCGGGTTACTTTGAGAACCGCGATCAGAAGTCACGAAACACGTTGTACGCAGCCAGTTGGGGTGAGTACTTGTCAAAGGTGCGGGATGCGACGTTTGGACTTGATCGCATTGAGCTGGTGGGTGAGGCGTCGGTTCGTCAACCGTTGAAGCAGACGGGGTTAGCGGCAGAGAAGATTCAGGTTTGGGTGACGCCGATTGAGCTGTCGATGCCTGAGCCGGGACAGGAAAAGGGTGGTTCCAAGAGTTCGGCCTTACGGGTCGAGCCAAGGCGGATGCTGGCGACGGGTGGGGTGGCGTTTGTGAACCCCGGGATGGAATCGAACACGAACTCGCTGGAAGTGCTGCTGGAAGAGTTGCGTGGACCACCCGCGATTTTGGAGCCGATTTCCGGGAAGGCTGGAGGCCGGAGGCTGGAGGCTGGAGGGGGGAGTAGGGGAGGCTCCCATTTGCCGGAGAATCAATTTGTGAAAGGAAGTCGGTCGGGAATGTTGGCCGGAAGTTGGCAGGCAGGAGCCTGCCCTACAAGAGATTGGAAGGCCGGAGGCCGGAGGCTGGAGGCTGGAGGAGTGGCGGAGGTTCAGACCTCGGGTCTCTGGTCTCAAGCCTACAGCCTGAATCCGACTGGAGGCCGGAGGTCTCAAGTCTCAGGCCTGCAGTCTGCATCCGGGGGGGTGGCACTGGCGTCGATTGATGATGATATGGCAGGTGGGGTGGCGCGGCCGGTGGCTGGTGGTTTGCAGTCGGGTGGAGGGGATGTGATTCAGGCGAATGGGGGGAACACGATTGTTCCGGCTGATGTGCGGTTTCGGATGACAGCCAATCACTTGCGAATTCGGATGGTCCCTGCTGAGCAGAGCGGATTGGAAGGGGTGGCTGGGGATATCGAACAAGAGCCTGCTCCCGAAATAGCAGACGTGTGGGCAGAAGGTGGATTTGAAATGCGACAGTTGGGCCCAGCGGGGCCTGTTAGCCCTTGGGCTAGCCAAGAGAGTGGGAACATTCTGCAGATTAGCGGAAGCGAAGGGGCTAAAGAGGCGGGCGGTCTGGAACTGGTGATTTCAGGTGAGAATTTTCATCTGGAAAACATAGGTGGGCCACTGGCGCCGACCAAAGATAGTGCAGCGAGCACGCAGCAAATCCTGCATGTGTTTGGAGAGCCAGCTCATGTGCGGAATGGGCCGATGCATATTGAAGGGAAGGCGATTCACCTCGATCGAGCAGAGAATCGGGCGTGGGTAGATGGCGGTGGGCTGTTGCAACTGCCAGTGAATCAATCGTTCGATGGAAAAGTGCTGCCACAGCCTGAATCGCTGGATGTGTGGTGGGAAGAAGGGATGTCGTTTGATGGAGAGCTGGCTGGGTTTGATGGGAATGTGCGAACGACACTCAAGCTGCCGGGGGCGAATGGTGCTCAGCAGAACCGAATGCGGTGTGAATCGCTGACGGTGACGTTAGACAACAAAGTGTCGTTTACCGATGTGACGAAGCCGAAGCGGTCTCCGGCGATTGTGCTGGTAACGTGCAATGACGGGGTCGAGTTTGAAAGCCACGAACGGAAAGATGGGAAGCTGAGTTCGATCAGGCGGGGTAAGGTTCACGAGTTTCAAGTGAATCAGCAGACGGGAAAAGTGCTGGCTCAAGGGCCGGGTGAGATTCAGGTATGGGAACGGGCTAGTGGAGGAAGTAGCGAGGGTCAGGCCCCGCGCGAGGCTTCTGGTGCGAATCGGCCACAACGGGTTGAGAGCGGGACGTGGGATTATCGGCAGATTGTGTTTGCCGGAAAGATGCTGGGAAACATTCATCAGCAGACAACGACGTTTGATGAACGGGTGCAGATTGTGTTTGGTCCTGTGACGAGTGCGACTCAATCGATCAGCATTGATGCCATGCCAAAGCTGGGTGGGGCCATGCGATGCAACTTGTTGGAAGTGGTGTATGTGAGTGCGGCTGAGGGGAAGAAACGGGGCAAGAAGCCAGAGGGGATTCGCCCTGGAGACAGGAAGTCCTCGGCCAAGGGGTTTGGCAATTTGACTCCTGGCGAGGGACAGGGTTGGGTCGAGCTGGTCGGGAGCGAGAACGCAGAGATTGAAGGGGAAGGGTTCAACGGGCGAGCAGACCAGATTACGTTCGACCAATCGAAGGGGTTGTTTACGCTGCGGTCGATTGGGAACAGGAAAGCGACGATCTGGCGACAGGCTGACTTATCGCAACCAGCGACGCGGGTTGAGGCGCAGCGGATGGAGTTTAATCCGGGGAGTAAGACGCTGAACCTGACGAGCGTGACGGGGGCGGAGAATTAGGTTAGTTGAGAGTTGGGGGTTTAGGAGTTGGGGATGGTGAGGTCGATGACGAGGGGGAGATGGTCGGAGGCTTGTTGGGCGAGCTTCGTGCGGACGACCCTGGCGTGAAAAGCGGCTGAGTCGGGGCCTTGCCAGTAGACTTTGTCTAATGAACCGAGTGGTAGCCAGGCGGGGAAGGTACGAAAGCGAGATGGGGGGGTGGTGAGGTGGCGATACTGGTGGACGGCGAATGGGCCGGTCCCAAGTTGGTTTCGCCAATCGTTATAGTCGCCAAGGATGAGCGTTTGTGGGGTAGCCATCGCTCGGAAGCGGTGATGTTCGAGCAGGTGCCGGACTTGCCATTGGCGTTCGGCCTCGACGAGGCCTAAGTGCCAGTTGACGAGACGCAAATTATGGTGATTGACGACCACCCTGGCGACGATGGCCCCCCGGACCTTGCGACCCCTGAGAGTGAGGGGGATCGAGCGGGCTTCGATCAGGGGGATGCGGGAGGCGATTAAGTTGCCGTAGCCTCCGGCGGCGATGCGATGATTGAGCTGAAAGTGCTGATAGGGGAGGTTTAAGGCGGAAGGGATGAGGTGGGACTGGTCGTCGAAGCGGGTCCGTTTGACGTTGAAGTCGACTTCCTGCAGGCAAATGATATCAGGGTCTTCGTGAGCGATGACATCAATGATTCGCTGGAGGCGATAGCGTCGGTCGCGGCCACCAATTCCTTTGTGAATGTTGTAGCTGAGGAGCCGCAGCTGGTGATGGTGAGTGTCTGAGGTCATGACGGTCAGCACGGGTGAGTTGGGGAGGTTGCTGATTGTGGTGACAAGACCCAAACACACAGGCGCTTTCGGCTTGGTGAAGTGTCAGGTAGGGTGTTGTTCGGGTAGCTGCCTGGGGCGCAGGATTTGGCTAGCGAGGAGTAGGGCAGGGATTAAGCCGAACGCAGTATAGCCGAGGACCGAGCCCCAGATCATGCCGGGGAGGCCAAAGGTGTGGCCTAGGGCGTAGGTGAGAGGGAATCTGGTGGCGAGGATTAAGACTGACATGATGATTTGGGCCTGCATTTTTGAATAGGCATTCAGCAGCATTGAAACGCTGGCTCCGACGGCTTGCACGGCGTACCAGGCAGCCAGTGCGACAAGGACTGAGGTGGGGATGGTGGACGATTGGCCGGTCCACAGGGGGTGAATGGTGTTGTACCCCAGGATGAGGGAGAGGTTGGCAAGGATGGCGATGAAGGTCGTGGCAGAGAGTGAGCTGTAGGCGACTTTGGCGATCCAGCGCTGATCGTTTCGGGCGACGGCTGCGCGGTAGGCAGGCCAGAGGGGAGCCTGCAGGAGGCTGAGAAGAGTGAGCTGCAGACCAAAGAGTCTTAACGGGAATGAGATCAAGTTGACCGCCTCTGGGCCGAACATCCAATAGGTGAGTGGCTGGTCACTTAAGAAGATGAGCGAGACGGCGACTTGCAGGCCGAAGAACTGGATGGCCTCTTTTCCGAGCTGCCGCGCGAGGGTTTGGTCGAATGAAAGATTGTGCGGCCTGAGGTCGGGTCGGGCATAACCCAATAGCAGGGCGAAGTGGGCCAGGTTCACAATGAGGGGTATTCCCAGCAGGGCGACGACCATTGCAACCATGCTTCCCCCGGATTGAATAACGAGCCAGAGGGCCAGCCAGGTTGTGACGCTGGAGATGATTTCGGAAAGACCATTCCAGAAGGCGTTTTGCAGGCCGAGTTGGATGCGCGAGACGAGGGTCGCGGGAAGCCCGGCGAAGAGTAAGGTAAGGAGTGCCAAGAGGGTGCTGGTTGACTCGGATTGCAGCGACCATTGGGAGCCGGGTAGCGATGCGAGGACGGTGAAAGTCAGCCAAGTCGTTGCCAGAAGAGCTGTCGCGATGACGCTGATGGCGACGAGGCCGGTGGCGATGATTGATTGCAGTTCGCTGGTTGCACGTCGACCGTGAGCAGCGGCGACGGCGTTGAGAAGGCCGCTTCCCAGGCCGAGATCGGCGAAGCCCAAGAGCGCGATAAAGGAAGTGATGGTGAGCCAGATGCCGTTTCGCTCGGGACCCAGATAGGCGAGGGTCATCGGCATGATGAGCAAAACGGTGAAGGCCCCGACAAGTCGGGCACCAACTAGGCAGACGCCAGCGGTCGCAATTTGACGCAGGGTGGTTGTTCGGGGGCGCGAAGGGGCTGAGCTTGCAAGCGCGCTGTTGGGGGCTAGTTGGTTAGCCTGAGCCATGAGGTGGGATGCGTCCTTGCATCAAGGGGGGCGGGGCGTGTCTTGATTG
>JAIXVG010000478.1 GCA_027483145.1 Planctomyces sp. | reverse complement strand
GCTTTGGCCGTTTGGTACGCATGCACTCGAACGAACGCGAAGACGTCGAAGTCGCCGAAGCTGGCGACATTGTCGCGCTCGTGGGTGTCGAATGTGCCTCGGGGGATACGTTCTGTTCGGAAGGGACAAACTATTCGCTCGAACGCATCTTCGTTCCTGAACCAGTGATTAAGCTCTCCATCGAGCCTGAAAAGCGAGATGGGGCCGACAAGCTGGCGAAGGCCCTCGAGCGATTCCGCCGTGAAGACCCAACGTTCCACGTCATGACCGACGAAGAAACGGGCCAGACCCTGATCGCCGGGATGGGTCAGTTGCACCTGGAAATTTATACCGAACGAATTCGGCGCGAATACGGCGTGGAATGCCGCGTGGGTCAACCCCGCGTGGCCTACCGTGAAACGCCAACTCGTGCGGTCGAGTTCAACTACAAGCACAAGAAGCAAACCGGGGGTTCAGGTCAATACGCTCACGTGGTTGGGCGGCTGATTCCGATGCCCGAAAACAGCGAAGTGGCTTACAAGTTCACCAATAAGGTCACGGGGGGACGTATTCCCAAGGAATACATCGCTCCAATTGACAAGGGCTTCCAACGCGCCCTGGTGAAAGGCCCCCTCTGCGAGTGCGAAGTAGTGAACGTCGAGATGGAAATTGAAGACGGCAGCTACCACGACGTCGACTCGTCGGAAATGGCGTTCGATATCTGCGGCTTCGACGCGATGCGCGAGTGTTTGCGTAAAGCCGAAATGGGGCTTTTGGAACCCATCATGAAGCTGGAAGTGGAAGTACCTGATGAATTCCAGGGAACGGTCACAGGTCACCTTTCCAGCAAGCGCGGGACGATTATGTCGTCGGAAACCAGCATGCAACTGGCGACTATCCTGGCTGAAGTTCCGCTGTCGATGATGTTCGACTATGCCAACGAACTCCGGTCGATGACCCAGGGGAAGGGAACCTTCACCATGGAGTTTGCGCGTTACAGCATGCTGCCACGTAACCTGCAGGAAGAAGTGGTCGAAAAACGCAAGAAAGAAAAGGCCGAGAACGCAGCGCGGTCGTAACGCCACGTTGTAAAGCGATGAACTCAAGAGAGGCTCGTGGCGGGTAACTGCTATGGGCCTCTTTTGTTTTTGTCGTTGAGATGTGTCGTTGCTAAATGTGTAGCCCCAGCCTGGTGGCTATTGCCTATGCGTAACCCAATCTCAAAGAAGCCCCGGCTGAGCGATCAGACCGGTGGAGCTAATTGACTTAAGCGTCGAAATATCTTGTTCGTTGGACTTCGCTGGTTTTTCAATCGAAAAGAAGAGCCAAAGCAATATTGATCAGATACTCCAGCAAAAAGCAGCAGGAACATGAAGATGTTTTCATGTCTATGTGGGCTTTTGGAGAGGCTGGCACATCTCGCTAATCATGAATATCAAACTTACGTTTTCTTCATGAAAAATTCGTTGGATTTGGTTCCACAACGTGCGAAGGATACACCGTGGGCCAAGTGGCTTCAGGTATGGTTTGCCTCAGTCAAGGAGTCTGGATCATGTTGTGCGTTCGCGATTGGCTGGCAGGAATTCGTGGTCACAAGTTAACCAGAAAAGCTCGACGACGGCTCGAGCAGAATAATGCCCCGGCTCACTACGCTCTTGAGAATCGAGAGCTACTCACTGTGTCGTTCTCCGTATCCGGGACCACATTCCAGGTCCTTAGCGACGGGGCCAGCGACAATGTCACCATCAATCAGTCTGGTGGCCAATTCGCCCTGACCGTCAACGGCTCTGCTGTCAGCACCGGCGTCAATACAGCAGGGATTACGAATATCTTTGTGGATGCTGGAGCTGGTGATGACACCGTAACAGTAGCCAGTTCGTTTACGATCCCTGCAGCGCTTGTCGGTGGCGATGGAAACGATACGCTGATCGGTGGCAGTGGAAACGATACGCTAATCGGTGGCGGCGGAAACGATACGCTGACGGGAGGCAGCGGAGATGACAATGTTGATGGTCGCGAGGGAAACGATGTCCTTAATGGCGCTGGAGGGAACGACAACCTTTACGGGGCGCTTGGCGATGACAGCTTTCGCTTCAACCAAATAGGCAATGAAGGAACCGATATTCTGTTCGATGACGGAGGAACGGATACGATTGACTTCTCCGCCAAAACTGTTGGAGTCTCGCTAAACCTTGGTCTGACAAGCCAGCAGGTCGTTTCTGGAACTGGGTCTCAGATTATTCTTAACTCCGCAACGATCATCGACAACTTGACTGGTGGAACTGGCGACGATGTGCTTGTTGGAAATACGTTGAATAACGACATCGACGGTCGCGAAGGTAACGATCTGATAAACGGAGTTGAAGGCAACGATAACCTGTTCGGAAACATTGGAAATGATACGTTCAGATTTGATCGGAGTGGAATTGAGGGGTCTGATCTGATTGTCGATGCAGGTGGAACCGATGGCGTAGACTTCTCTGGAAAAACAAGCGGGGTGACATTTGACTTCAGCTCAACAGTCACGCAAAGTGTTCAGGGGACTCTCTTCTATATAACCCTCGCATCCTCAACAAGTATCGACAATGTGACCGGTGGCTCTGGCGACGATTTCTTCTACGGAAACGCTCTTGACAACGAAATCGATGGACGGGGCGGCAATGACCGGCTGAACGGAGCCGGTGGTAATGACATCCTTTATGGTGGAGATGGCGACGATACATTTTGGTTCAATCAGACGGGTAACGAAGGTACTGAAACAATCAACGAAACTTCCGGTACAGATGCAGTTGATTTTTCGAATAAGACGATAGCAGTTACGTTTAACGCTGGGACAACTTCGGCGCAGTCTGTTGCAAGCGGATTCATGATTTTTTTGAACTCGGCAACCTCAATCGAAAACATCGTGGGAGGTACCGGCGATGATCAGCTGCTTGGGAACGGCCTCAACAACAGGATTAGTGGAGGATCT
>JAIXVG010000128.1 GCA_027483145.1 Planctomyces sp. | reverse complement strand
CATCGCGACTGACGCAGCAGCTTGGGGACTTGCAATCGAAGCTGGCCCGGTTGCAGTCTCAGGCGAGCACTAATCGCCGAATTCAACTGCTTTCCGATGATCCGACAGGGGCCATTCAATCGCTGGGCCTGCAATCAATTCTCGAACGGAACGAGTCGCTGAAGACGGGAGCCATTACGAATCAAGGTTACTTGAACGCGACTGAAACCAATCTGGTCACAGTCAGCGACTCAATTGCCCGGGCGCGGCAGATTGCTCAAGCCGGCATTGGCGATGGTGTGAGCGCCACCGAGAAAGCCACGTTAGCCGATGAAGTTGGCACCATTATCCAGGGAGTGCTGCGCGCCTCGAACGGCAGCTATCAGGGTCGTTATCTGTTCGGCGGGGCCGCAGGGGATCAGGCGCCGTTTTCTTTAACGCAAAACGGTATCGTGCGATATGCCGGGGACACCAGCCAGTTGCAAACCTATGCCGATCGCGACTTCCTGCAGGCAAACAACCTGGACGGCGCCCGCGCGTTTGGTGCCCTATCAACCGCGACAGGGGACGACATTAATCCGGCTCTCACATTGTCGACCAGGTTAGCCGATTTACGTGGCCCGGTCCCTTATACGGCCGATGCAATCACGGTCGAAGCAAGCAACGGCACGCCGATTACCAAGACGATTGATTTAAAAGGAGCCGAGACAATCCAGGACGTGAAGACGCGGATCGAATCGGCCTTTGCCGCTGAAGCCATTACCGTGGCGGTAGTAGTCGATCCTGCGACGCAGTCGGGCCTGCGCATCACCCCATCGGTTGGAACCGTGAAGGTGGCTAATGTGGTGGGGTCACAAAATGCGACGGCGCTAGGGATAGCCGGGGGGCCTGTCGCTCAGATCAATGGGGCGAGTCTGAACCCGAAGCTGACGGCCTTTACTCCAGTGGCGGCTTTGAATGGTGGCACGGGTATCGGCCCAACTGCTGGAACAGGGCTGCGAATTACGAATGGTGGTAAAACGTCTGTTGTCGACTTGAATGGAGCTGCAACGCTGGGGGATGTCATCAATCGCATTCAAGCGGCTGATCCGGATGTCTATGCGCGGATCGATGCCAACGGAGATGGCTTGCAGGTCTCAACTCGGCTGAGCGGGGCGAATTTCTCGATTGGCGAAAATGGAGGCAATAACGCCACGCAATTGGGGATTCGCACATTGAAGCCAACGACGACCCTGTCGAGCTTCAACCTTGGTCGCGGCGTGCCGGTGAATGCTGATCAGAAACTGGTTATCACCCGTCGCGATGGGACTACCACAACCGAGATCGACCTCTCTGGCAGCCTGACGGTGCAAGATGTTCTGACAAAAATCAACGCTGCTGATCCTGGGGTGCTGACCGCCTCTCTCAATGCTGTTGGGAATGGTATTTCGTTGACCGATTCGGGAGGGGCAGGGGCGCTGACGGTCAACAAGAATGAACTGGCTGACCGTCTGGGGCTCACCGGGACTGAAAACACGGGAGCAACCGGCGTGCTGGTCGGGACCGACGCCAACCCGCAACAAGCAAACGGGGTGTTTAACTCGCTGGTACTGCTAGAAAAGGCGCTGCGCGCCGGGGACAATGTCGAGTTGGGGCGGCTCCTACCAATTCTGGACGGCAATTACGAACAATCGACCGCGCTGCGGGGCGAACTCGGGGCGCGGCAGAAGCTTCTTGATGACGTCACAAATCAGTTTGAGGACGCCAAGGTCTCGATCAACGAAAATCTGTCCAAAGTTCTTGATGCCGATTTGACGTCAACTATTACCGAGATTGTGTCGCTGCAGCAGACTTTGCAGGCGACCCTCGAGATTTCGAGTCGCACTGCCAAGCTCTCGATCCTCGATTATCTGTAAAATCTGGGGCAGCGAAGCGATTCTGCGGTCAATTCTTGCCGCAAATTGGCAATCCAGCCGTCTCGCCCGTCCAAGATCGGGATGAAATGGGCGTTTTTCGGCGTGATAGTTGAAGCTCAAGTGGCCATCCGCTAAAACAATGGCTTTCCCGGTTCCCGGCTGGTTGGTAATCAACCCCCTGTCGAGCGGGCAAAAAGCCTCTGCGACCATGTTGGTCGAGCGACGGTTTAGGCTTTCAAGCCGCCGTTGCTTCGTTGTAAATCGTTTTCAGGAATTGAGTTGTGGCTTTTCCCAAGACCACCTTTTTGAAGCAGACCGACATCAAGCCCGAGTGGTTTGTGATTGATGCGAAGGACCTGATTGTTGGTCGGGTCGCCACGCAAATTGCCACCGTCCTCATGGGTAAGCATAAGGCGGGTTACACCCCGCACATCGATTCGGGCGACTACGTGATCGTCCTGAACGCCGATAAGGTGCGTTTTGGTGGTCGCCGTCTGGCCCACGACAAGCATCCTAATTTCACCAATAAAATGGCTAATAAGAAGTACTGGTGGGTGACCGGTTGGCCCAGTGGTTTGAGAAATATCCCCGCCATTCGGCTGTGGGAACGCAAGCCCGAGCAGATCGTTTATCTGGCAGTGAAGCGAATGCTCCCCAAAACCGCATTGGGGCGTCATATGCTCGAAAAGCTGAAGCTGTACAGTGGCGATACTCATCCCCATCAGGCTCAGCAGCCTAAAGATTTCCCGGTGAATCTGCTTCCTGCTGGCTATGGCGAGTAGTTGACAGCGGTCGCCCAGTCGAAGTGTTTGAAATAGATTAGTCATTTCCGTGAATCAATTCGTTAGTTAGCCGATTGAAGTGGCGAGGCCACTGGAGAATTGTCTGTATGTCATCTGATCAACCCGGTTCCGATGCTCCTGCCAGTGGCGAAGTGTTGTTTGGTCAGCCGTCCGACGTGGCGGCTGTTCCCGAAGTTGTAGCAGCGGTTCCGACGGTGCAGGCGGTATTGCAGCCACGTCGTGGCCGTATTGATAAGTTCGGCGTCGCGATGGGGACTGGTCGCCGCAAGACCTCGGTCGCCCGCGTTCGTCTAAAGCCAGGTACTGGCAAGTTTGAAGTCAACGGCCGACCGCTCAACGAGTATTTCTGTGTCGAGCGTGATCAAATCATCGTGCAAGCTCCAATTCACCTCGTCGACAAGGTGGGACAAGTTGATGTGTGGATCCGCGTTGACGGCGGCGGTACCACGGGTCAGGCT
>JAIXVG010000562.1 GCA_027483145.1 Planctomyces sp. | reverse complement strand
GGAAAAACAATCCTAACCCGACAACGAGAGTGGCCGTCGGAGGTAAACTGTTCGCTTAGTTGGCCAAGCAGGGACGGGCTAAACCCGTCCGGGGAAGCGGCTGACGGGGCGGGCGACAGACCGGCCTGGAAGGGGGACGGGGGTTGAATTGACCGGTGGGGGGGGTGGCAGATCGATGTCTTCGCCGTCGGGCTGCGTCCAGTTATCGAGCGGTGCAAGAGGCAAATCGGTCGGCCGGGGCAAATCGCTTTCCGGCTTGTTTTCGTGCGGTTTAGGCAGGTTTGGCCCCTGTAGAGGAATGGCGGCTGGGGGTAATTGACCGGCTCCATTCGCTTTTGCGGTGTCTGCCTTAGCATACAAAAAGGCTTCCAGATGCTCCCCTTTGCCTGCCAGGCGATAGGCCGTTTCGAAGACTTCGCGTGCCCGCGTGTCTCGATCGAAATGGAGGAACAACCCTGTCAGGAAAAGCCGGTCCGAATCGCGGATGTCCTCTTTGGCCCAGTTAACGATTCGCTCCATGACAGCCGATTTGGCGAGTTCATTATCAAGGCCGTAAACTGTTAGTAAAGACGGCCCAATACTGGGATAACTGGGATCGAGGGCCAGTCCCCGGCGGAAGTAGACCACAGCCGATTCGAATCGGCCCATGGCTGCCAGGCAATACCCCATTTTGAATTGCGGATCGGGGCGATCTTCGGCCGTTGTACAGGCCCTTTTGTAGTGCATATAGGCTGCCGCCCATTTCTGCCGCTGAAGCTCCTGGTCACCCTTTTCCTCGGCTTCCAGGCTTTTGCGAATCGCTTCCGGTGACGATGCCTTGGGTCTGATGAAAATCGGGTCAGCCGCCGCGGGTTTTTCTGGAAGAGGAGTGTTCCAACGATCGGATGGAAGGGTTAAGGGGGTGGCAGCACCAATGAAAACGTTGTTCTGAACGACCCCCAGGCCTTGAACAGTCCCGAACCCACCCCCTCCAAATCCTGGCCCATAAGGGTTAATCGCTCCGAAGTTGCCGTATCCGAAGCCACCAACCCCGTAGGCTCCGTACGGAAAGCCCATACCGTATCCAAAGACTGGGTTGCCAATTGGATGCAGGCCAACGCCGTAGGGGAAACCGCCGTTAATTCCCGAGTAGCCTCCCCAGGGGCCCCAGAATCCAGAGCCGAGGTATCCATTCCCGATTCCAAAGTTGTTTCCAAAGATGCCAAACCCAGAATGAACCGGGCCGTAAAATGCGGGTGAGTAGCGGCCATAGAACAGCGAGCCATTAACACCACCGACATAGGCCGAGGTGTCGACAGTTTGCACAGAAGTCGAAGTAAACGGGCCGTAGCCAAAACCGCTGTACGAGTACTGGCGGTCGTAGTGCGAGGCCGTGTTCCCCGGGAGAGAAAGAATTCGCGACTGGCCAAAGGCTGCCCCACCGAAGTGCTGGGCGGCAGCCTCGCCTGGCATGGCTACCAGAGTTGCGAGGGTCGCCAGAATTCCGATGACCAGCCGTGCGGCCATTGGCAAACCAATGGCGGTTTTTTGAGCCAGGTTGGGGCCGATCGAACCGGCGAGATCCACGATTCTGGGTAAAGATTTCGCCATAGTTGACCGTTCCTGAACCAACATCACCAAGTCGCAAAGAACCCGTTCCGAGTCTAGCTTTGAGTATCCGATTCCAACCGGACGGAATCAAGATGCAACTTCTGGACCAGTCCAGATTGGCGAATTGGGGATCGCTGTGGATGACAGGGGCCGGGGTCGGGTCTACTTGCCTCTCTGAGCGGTCGACCGGCCCTCGCGGGGAGTTCCCTAGCTGGGTTAACGTCGTTATGCTGTTCTTACCGGCTGCTAAATGAGTTGGCATTCATGTCGCTCCTTTCGCTTGGCAGCCGACCCCTTCCTCCAATCTCCATACGAGGTCAGTGAATAATGCTTCGCTCGCTCAGCTTTTCTCTCTTGGCGGTCTTTGGCGCGGTTTGTTTGTCTGGTTCACTATTGGCCGAAGAAAAGGCAACGAAACCGCTAAAGGGATTGCTAATTACCGGCGGATGCTGTCACGACTACGAAAACCAGAAGCGGATTATCGTCGAAGGGTTGGCACAGCGAGCCAACATTGTGTTTGACGTGGTTCATGAAGGGGGGACCTCGGTCGACCACAAGGTGAGCGTTTATGCGAACCCGGATTGGGCTTCGGGATACGATGTCATCGTTCACAACGAATGCTTTGCCGCAGTCAACGATGTCGACTTTATCAAAGGAATCGTCCGTGCCCATCAGCAGGGGACGCCTGGAATCTTTTTGCATTGTGCGATGCACAGCTACCGCGATGTGGGTGAAACTTCGGATATGTGGCGTGAGCTGATCGGCGTGACTTCGCGACGTCACGAAGGTCATCGGTCGGAAGCGGTCAAGACGGTCAATGCCGAACATCCGGTGATGGCTGGCTTCCCCAAAGAATGGAATACACCGAACGGCGAGCTGTATATCATCGAAAAGGTTTGGCCAAACTGTACCCCGCTGGCACAAGCTTATGGTCCCGACACTCAACAAACGCACACCGTGGCCTGGGTGAATACGCTGGGGAAGACGCGAGTTTTTGGAACGACATTAGGTCACCACAATGAAACAATGAACTCGGACGAATGGCTGGGCCTTGTTGCCCGCGGAACGCTTTGGGCCACGGGAAAACTGGATGATTCGGGTAAACCACTGCCCGGTTACGCCGGGTCTGGAATCGCGGTAATTGACGTGAGTAAGCCATCGCCAGACCCTCGGTTTGCGAAGTAGAGCAGTGCCTCACCGGACCTGCCAAAAACGAAAATTTGATGAAGACCGGTCGATCGCGCCGGATGAACCATCGTCATGACTTGTTTGCTGGTTAAGCTGGAGACCAGAATGCTGGAGAGTCTTTGAACATCGTCGTCGGAAATGACTCAGTCCTTTGGTCCGCTGAGCTATAGAAGCTTATCCGAGAACCCTCTTGATGCGACGATTCCGCCCGGTCAAACCAGGGTTTTCAAACTGGCCCAACCGGGTTCTCGGATAGGTTCCACGAGTTATGTATTCACCAGAACCCTGCGAACCGGGACAGTTGATTGCCGATGACCGATTTCAACTGGCTCGCGTGGTTTCTAACCGGGCAGCGAGTGCGGTATGGCTGGCTGAGGACATGGCCAGCGACGCAGAATTAGTCTGGGTCGAGATTCCGTTTCAACGTCTCTTGGACGATACCCATTTCGGTGATTTGCTCCGCGCCGAGTTTAGTGCTTCTCAATATTCCAACCTGCTTGGCCTCAACTTTGCTTCTGAGCTAGTGGAAGCAAACGATGTCACTGTACTGGTCACGCGGCCGATTGATCTTCCCTCGTTGGGGGATATCAATCGGGTGATTCGCGAAGAGGGGGAGGTGACTTGGCTGCCCGAAGATATTGTCAGCTGGTTGAATCCAATCGGCGAATTGCTGGACGAGCTGCACGAAGCAGGGGTCGTGCATCGCGACCTGCGACCAGACACTATCTATTGGGACTCAGTTAATCAGGTCATTCTGGCCGACGTTTGTCTATCGGCCGCTGCGGCGAAACGGGAACTGAAGTATGGTCGGCAACTGACATCGACCGGGTTGGCCATCGGAACACCCGAGTACATGGCCCCCGAGCTGATTGTGGGGACGACCAAAGAAGCAACCGGTGCAGCCGATCAGTACAGTCTGGCCTGTACGATCTACGAGTTGCTTTCGGGCCAGCCCCCGTATCAAGGCCGCACCCCCACGCAAACACTGTTATCACAAACGCGCGACAAGATTCCTGACCTCTCGGAATTGCGTCCCGACCTCGACCCGGTAGTTGTTGAGGTTCTCAATCGGGCCTTCTCAAAGGACCCATCCAAGCGTTTTGGGACCTGCGGCCAATTTGCCGAGACGTTTGAAGCGGCTGCGCTTGGAGAACCGCTGCCCGTCTTTGATTTCGAGAGAAGAAATCTCGGGATCGAGCTTCCGGTTGAGAAGGAAGCTCCAGCGGTTGATGTGCCGATTGTTGAGGAACCTCCTCCACGTCCGCCGCGAACGAGAGTCAAGCTGGCGATCCTTGGGACTGTCGTGGGCGCTCCGGTGCTGGCTGTTGTCGGCTTTCTGGCCTATTCCCTGTTTGGATCTCCCGCCCCTGAGCCGCCTGCGCCAGCACCAAAGGTAGTGAAGAAGCTGGGAACGGTCCGTCAGCGGTTAGCACGCAAGCTGTTACCAAGTGTTCGGGCAACGACCCTTAAGGAGACGTTCACATCGATTGCCAAGTCAAACGACTTTACCCCTCGAATTGATGAAGAAGCGCTGGCAGAGCTTGGAATTTCGCTCGACGAAAAGGTTCCGCCCATCGTCGGTCAGGCGAGAGGTGACCATACCCTGCATGAAATGATTAAATCCAAGCCTGGGCTATGTATCAGGGCGGGTCAAAAAGCCAATACGCTCGTTCTGGGAAAACTGCAATTTGCGACGAAAGGGAACGGAGGCAAGTTATTGCCACTGGGAGAGCAGGCCAAGCATTTTCCGATTGCTGAGCGATTGCAGCTTCCAATGACGAGTCAGCCTTCGGCCAATGTTGGCGAACTAGCTGGTCATGTAGCGGAAGCAAGTTATAGCCCGTGCAATCTTGATACTTCCGTCCCGGCCAAACCAGCAAAGGGGACGGAGGCTCCGCCGCCGATTTCAACTCGTAACCGGTCGGCTTATGACTCACTGATGGATTTGAAAAACCTTCCGGCGCCCGAGCCATTGACTGCAGTTGTCGACGAGAAAAAACGGACCGTCACGATTGCGACCAAGTCGGCCGCTAAAGGACTGGAAGGAACGCCAATCGATCAACTGAAGTTGCCCGATGACTATGCCGAAGCCCCCCCGGGACTTGACCCTGGTGGGCAGGAAGGGGCAGAAGGGCGGGGCACTGACGCAGGGACCGATGGCCAATCGATGGCCACGCGCGGCGTGGGGGTCGGCAATAGCGAAGGAATGCCGGCTGCCTCTCTGCAATCGCGCAGCAAGATTCCTCCATTGGTGCGAATTTCAACCGATATTGGGATCAGGCATTTGCCACGTAGCGAAACCTCGCTGGGAATGATTTTGCTGCAAGTACCGGTTGGGGATTTCTCAATGGGAAACCTGGAGCGGTTTCCTGAAGTCAAGCCTGATGAAACTCCCGACCACCTGGTTCTGATTAAAAAACCAGTGTGGGTCAGCCAGTGGGAAACAACCTTGCGCGAGTTCAGGGCGGTGCTGCAGCGAGACCCCCGCCCCGAAACTGCCTCAGCGGCCGTCCACGAAAATGGGGATGGAGACCTGAATCGGCCTGCAACGTTTGTTACTTGGTTTGATGCGGTTGAATTCTGCAACGGGTTATCGCAAATCGAAGGCTTTGCTCCGTATTATCAGCTCGATGCAATCGAGCGAGACTCGGAAGGGCGAATCGTGTCGGCTGCGGTGTCGGTATCTGGGGGTGAAGGGTTTCGATTACCCACCGAAGCAGAATGGGAATATACCTGCCGCGCAGGGGAGCGTTTTGCCAAGCCGCTGGAAGAGTTGTCGTCGATGATTGCCGAGACGGCTTGGCTGGAAGAGAGTTCAGGGCCATGGCTTCATGGAGTCGAACCGGTTACCCGGCATCACTGGCAATTCACCGACCTTTTGGGTAACGCAGCCGAGTGGTGCCACGACTGGTATGGGCCAGCCGAATATAGCCGGAACCGGTTGTTCGACCCGCAAGGGCCGTCATATGGCGAGGCCCGGGTTCACCGGGGGGGGAGTTTTGTTGATTCAGCAGATTTAGCCCGCCCAACTGCTCGCGCCCGGGCTAATCCATCGGTCGCGTATCCGTGGCTGGGGTTTCGAGTGGCTCGCACCGAAATGGAGACCGCGGCCACTGCAGCAGCGAAGTGACCAATCGGCCGACACTTCCCAATTCGCAGCCACTTACGACGACCTTGCTATGACATCAACCTGTTTTGGCAAAATAGGTTACGATCAATCAACCAATAAAGCGGTTCCACGTCGTTCTGCCCGCGATTTGGCCACTGTCCCGGAATCGGGATTCTGACTGGTTAATGGTTAAGTTGGCTCGTGTTTCCCGGTCCTTGAGACATGACTGTGTCGGCTACTTCGTCGCACGGGAATAAACGACTCAGGGATAACTCTCCCTGCTCCGGGAGCACAGGGCACATGGCTGGCTCGGTGTCATCGACAGCTAAGAAGCAAAAAAGGGTTCGATCGGCAGCAGGCCGCAAGGGTCGCGCTGCGGGTAAAGAAGTTTTGGAAGCAAAAGGGGCAGGAAAACAGCCCCTCAGAAAGACTTCGAAATCGGGCGAAGCAACGACCCGCTCGAAAAGTTTGAGTCAATCTGCTCTAAAAGGTCGCGCTACGCCCCGCGTTGATGCGTCATCAGTCGTCAAAGAAGATCTCCAGCAAAAGCGATCGAGAAGCGTTAGGGGTCTTTCACGTTCCAAAGGGCTTGGCACCGCGTCGAGCGCAGTCTCGAAAGACGAGCGCAGGAACTCTTTGGGTGAAAAGTCGTCGCGACAGCGACAGCCAACTGATGTTGAGTTGAACAGGGCCGATCTGTCTCACCAGCCGTCGTTGCCGGGTTATTCTCCGGTTGAGCAGCCCTCTGAGATGATCGCGGCCGAAGTCGCATCAATTCAGAATGAGGCTTCGGCGGGGAAGCCGATTCATTTCATTGACCATCCGCTGTTTGCCAAACGAAATGGATCTACTCAGCTCGATAAGCTGAAACCGGTGTCGCTGTCTGATCTCGACATTCTTGATCGGCGGGCCATACCGCTGACTGATTGTGCGCTGCTACCATCACTGGCTCAAATGCGACTTTTGAGTTCAGAGGAAGAAGTTTATCTCTTTACCAGAATGAACTTTCTGCGATACCGGGCTGAAAAAACTCGACAGCGATTGACGAATGGGACGCAGCGAATCGCGCTGTTGAAGTCGATCGCCAGTGACATTTATGAAGCATTGACGGTGCGAAATCGAATCGTGGAAAGCAATTTACGGCTCGTTATTTCTCTCGCCAAAAAGCTTTGCAACTCGACTGATCAATTGGCCGAACTGGTCAGCGAAGGGATTGTTCCCCTGATTCGATCGACAGAGTTATTTGATATTAGTCTAGGGAATCGCTTCAGCACCTATGCGACCTGGGCTGTGCGGAACCAGATGCATCGGCATTTGAAGAAGCAGAACAATGTTTTGGAAGGCCGCGCTACCGGGTATGACAGTGGGTTGGAGCAGTTGCCCGACCACAAAAGCCGAGCGAACTTGATTGAGTTTGAGCGGCAGCAGCAAGCCGAGTCCTTGGGGCGTCTCATGGAGGTCTTGTCTGGTCGCGAAAGATTGGTCATTTCGGCGAGATTTGGGCTTGATGGTCAGCCGACGGGGCAAAGTCTGTCTGAGATTTCAACCCGACTGGGGCTGAGTAAAGAGCGAGTCCGTCAAATCGCTCTGAAAGCTTTACAGAAGCTGAAGGGAAAACTGATCGCCTCGCCCGGGCTGGTCGACTTTCTTCCCGGAACAACCGGTTCGCTGTAGGACAGCGGTTGGCACCGCCAGCGACGCGACTACGGGCCGTTTGTTTTTTCAAGCATGGTTAGATCAACCTTAGGTGGGGCGTAGCGCAACAACAGATGGCCCCGATGCGTAGGGTTTCTAGCTTGGAGGCTTTTAAAATAGACCACCTACCGCCAGCGAGTTTTGAACAAAGCGAAAGCCCTGACTCGATAGTGGCCAGAGTCGCGAGGGAACGACCATCCAGTTACGATACTGCAGATGAAGGTAGCCGACGCGACTGAGTGTGAACACGTCGCGGTCTTGATCACTGTTTCTGCCAAAGATGAACTTCGTGCCGCCCAACACCGATCAACAAGAACTGCTTGAGCAATTGCGGCATCACACTGAGAGTGAAATGCGCTATCGCGCCTTCATGGGGCTCAGGCAGGCGATGGCTGGGCGCGAGGAGTGGGTCGGGATCATTGAACTGGGGCTGAGCGATGCTGACTCAGCCGTTGTCGCTCGTGCTGCCCTCGAGGCCGGGCGGCTTCCAGCAACTTCGTTCCCGGATTTGCTTAGAACAAAGCTGCTGGAGTTACTGAATCACTCCGACCCGGATGTGCGCTTCGAAGCTGCCAGGGGGCTGGCTGGGGTGAACGATCCATCAGCAGCGGTGGCGGATGTGTTGTTTTCATTGGCTGGCGATCCAGAGACCCATCCTCAACTGATTGCCGCTTGCCTGGATGCATTCGCGAGTTGGTCTGAGCGAACCGCTTCGTTCGAGCGATCGGGGAGGATTATCAATCTAGCGATCAAGTCGCTGTCAGCGGCTCAACCCGAATTGCGAGAGAGCGCTGCCAAGACGCTGGGAGAGATGGGGGCTGTGGCGGCGGTGGCGATTCCTCAGTTGATTGTGGCGATTGATGACGATGAGCCTTTTGTCCGAGAGTTTGCTGCAATCAGCTTGGGGCAGATCGGAATTGCTTCGGCAGAGGTACTGGAAGCGCTGACGGTGGCGACTGAAGACGAGGATGAAGTGGTGGCCGAAAAGGCTGCGGCTGCTCTCAAGACACTGAAGCCGATTTGACGTAATCGCAAGCCCGGCGGATGCGTCGGAGTAGCCCAAACGAAAACTCTCTGAAGTAACCCGCGAGGCTGCGCCGGGGTATTAATAGACTTTTCGACGCTTGCGAATCTAGCCTTACCACGTGATGCAGGTCGCCGTTGAGCGACTTCGGGCAGTTCCCGGTCTAGCCAAAACTTCAGTGGTTCTTGGTAACTTTGGTGGGTCTCTGGGTTGCGTTTTGAAAGGGATTCAGGCCACGCTATAGGGCTCCTGCCTGACACACTTCGTCCTCCCATTGCTGGAGATTAAACAATGCGCAAATCCTCTCGCCGCCAGTTTGTTACTGAAAATGCCTTGGCGATCGCTGCCTGTGCCCTCGCCGGGACAGCGAAAACGACCATGGCCCGGGAGGCGGTCGTTAAAAAGGCTGGTGATAAACTGCGGGTGGCAGTGATTGGGGTGAATGGTCGAGGGGTGAGCCATTTGATGGGCTTTGGAAATCATCCCGATTGCGTTGTCGCAGCAATCGTTGACGTCGATAAAAATGTTGGTGCGGCCAAAGCAGAGACTATTGAAAAGCAGTTTGGGACCCGGCCCAAGGTGTACGTCGATATGCGAGAAGCATTCGATGATAAGTCGATCGACATCGCGAGTATTGCTACCCCGAATCACTGGCACTCGCTGGCCGCGATCTGGGCCATTCAGGCGGGCAAAGATGTCTACGTCGAGAAGCCTGTCAGCCACAACGTTTCGGAAGGCCGCCGTGTTGTCGAGGCGGCCCGGAAGTACCAGCGTATTGTCCAGTGCGGGACCCAAAGCCGCTCGATGCCGGGGATGCGGAACATCATCGACCAGATTCATGGCGGGGCGATTGGCGAGGTAACGCTGGCTCGAGGCTTGTGCTACAAGCCCCGCGGCCCGATTGGTGCTCGAGGCGAATACGAGGTTCCTGCCAATATTGACTACGACAAATGGTGTGGCCCCGCACCTATGTCTCCGTTAACACGACCAAAGTTGCATTACGATTGGCATTGGCAATGGGACTGCGGCAACGGCGATCTCGGAAACCAGGGGATTCATCAAGTCGATATTGCACGGTGGGGACTTGGCGAATCGTCCCTGGGGGAAAGCGTGCAAAGTATCGGCGGTCGATTGGGGTATGTTGATGCGGGGGATACCCCCAACACGCAGATCAGCCTGTATCGGTTTGGCACCAAAACGCTGGTATTCGAAGTGCGTGGCTTGAAGACCAATTCCTACAGAGAGGCCAAAATCGGGGTTATTTTTGAAGGCTCAAAAGGGTACTGCGTTTGCCCCACTTATGAAGGTGGCGTCCTTTACGACAACGACGGTAAGGAAATCGCCAAGCAGATTTCTGGCAATGAGCAGCTGCATTTTGATAACTTTGTGCAGGCTGTTCAGACCCGAGACAACGGTCTGCTGCACGGTGATATTCTGGAAGGACACCTTTCCAGTGCGCTCTGTCATGTAGGCAATATCTCTTACCGCTTAGGAGAATCGCAGTCTGCGGCTGACGTGCTGTCGACTTTCGCGGCTGATGAGATTGCCACCGATGCGGTTCAACGGATGTTGGCTCATCTCAAGGACAACAATGTCGACTTGTCGGGCAAGACACTAACGCTGGGCCCAAAGCTGGAGATCACTCCAGACGAGACGTTTTCCGGCGAGCGATCGATCGACGCTAATCTTCTGTTGACCCGCGACTATCGCGCTCCGTACATCGTGCCTCTCACGAAAGATCTTTAGAACCGATCGGGAACCCGGTGATATCTGTTGGGGAACCCTGGATTGGCCCATGGGCATCGCTGCAGATCGGGTAAGCTGACAATGGTCGGCAACCTGCGATCGAGAGACCATGTTGGCTTCCTTCACAGTGGCCCTGCACAGGTGGAAAGCAAATGATTTCGTGGCCGAGACCCGGAGATGTCTTGCCAGAAGACTGATTTCTGTGCTTCTGACCCGATGATTGAGGCAACAGATAGCTCGATCCTGCCGTTCTTCCGCTAATGATAAGGGCTGCTGCAGACCTGAAAGAGTTCGGCAGCGGCGGTCTCCACCGAACAGACAGATTGGCTAATTGTCTGGCGGCACGCTTGCTATCCCGCACTTGGATTGAGACACTCGGGCATGCCAGTTTATTGGCTGTGACCGAGTCAATCCTGTTTAGTGGTCACCTGCGGTTGCATCCAACAACTGGAAGTCAGCTGGCGCGGTACGCTGGCGATCAAATCCGCCCTGAACTTGTTTGTCATTTCTGACGGAACGGAAATACGAATGGTGCGAAGTGCACGTCGACAACCAGCGTGTGCCCCATTTTTTGGGGGGTATCCATACCAGGAGTCAGCTTCTTCCTGGCGTGAACGGCGCGACCCAGCTTTGAGCCACCGGAAGAATAATCGGAGCGTTGCGGGACTGCTCTACTGCTTGGCTCGCCCGAACCAATTTTTGCCCCAGGCAGACCGACCGCATTTGCCAGTCGGGATTCAGCACTCATTCTTGGTCAAAGCGACGACGCTACTAATGGTGTGCGGTCTGTCGCTGTTTGGACAGTTCTCATTTGCAGCGGACATCGAAAAACCCATGAGCGTGACGAAGATTGAAGGTATCAGTGAGTATCGTCTGGAGAATGGCCTGAAGGTTTTGCTCTTTCCAGATCTTTCGAAGCCGACCGTTACGGTCAACCTGACGGTTTTTGTCGGCTCGCGGCACGAAGGCTACGGCGAAGCGGGGATGGCCCACCTGCTCGAGCATATGCTGTTCAAGGGAACGCCAGACCATCCGTTGATTCCTAAGGCACTTCAGGCCCGAGGGGCCGAGTTTAATGGCACAACTTGGCTTGATCGCACAAACTATTACGAGACCCTGCCTGCTCAGGGGGACAACCTCGAATTTGCCATTCGGCTGGAAGCAGACCGAATGATGAACAGCTTAATTAAGGCTGAGGATTTAGCGTCGGAAATGACCGTTGTGCGGAACGAATTCGAGCGGGGCGAGAACATGCCCGAGGCCATTTTGGGCCAGCGGATGATGTCGGCCGCCTTCGAATGGCATAACTACGGGAAGTCGACGATTGGGAACCGAGCTGACATCGAACGGGTCCCCGTCGAAAACCTGCGCCGCTTTTACAAGAAGTATTACCAGCCCGATAATGCCGTTCTGGTGGTCGCTGGGAAGTTCGAAGAAGAGGCCGCCCTGAAGCTGGTTGGTCAATACTTTGGTTCGATTCCCAAGCCAGAGAGAGTCTTCGAGCAAACCTACACGGAAGAGCCAGGCCAGGATGGCGAGCGAACGGTTGTTCTAAGGCGAGTTGGTGACGTGGCCGTCGTTGGTGCGGTCTATCACATTCCTGCCGGTGCCCACCCCGATTTCGCAGCGATTGATGTTCTTGAGACAATCTTGACGGTCCAGCCCGCCGGCCGGCTGTATAAGTCGCTGGTTGAACAGAAGAAGGCCGCCAGTGTGGCCGGGGCAGCCTACGCCCTGCACGACCCGGGCGTGCTGCGATTTATGGCGGAAGTTGCCAGCGGGAATACTCCGGAGGCGGTCCTCGAAGCAATGCTCGATACGATCCAGGACGTGGCCGATCGAGGAGTGACCGAAGCGGAAGTTGATCGGGCACGACAGCGGCTACTCAAGCAACGCGAGCTTTCTGCCTCTGACACAGCCGAACTGGCGGTCGAGTTAAGCGAATGGGCCGCACAGGGAGATTGGCGGCTCTACTTCCTGTATCGAGATCGCGTTGAGCAGGTGAAGGCAGCCGATGTAAACCGCGTTGCCCGTGCCTATTTGCAACCAACAAACCGCACGGTGGGGTTGTACATTCCGACTGAGAAACCGCAGCGGACCCTCATCCCTCAGGTAACCGACCTGGCGGAGGTGGTTGGGGAATATCGTGGCCGGGAAGATACCGCATTGGGTGAAGAGTTTGACGTCGCCCCGCTGGCCATTGAAACCCGCACCAAGCGGTTTTCGATTGGTGGCATTCAAGCAGCTATTGTCCCCAAAAAGACACGTGGCCAAAGTGTGGTGCTGCGGCTGACCTTGCGTTATGGAACTACAAAGTCGTTGTTTGGGCTGGGGAAGACGTGCGACTTTGTCCCCTCTCTGATGACTCGCGGTACCAAACAGCTAACGCGGCAGCAGTTGCAGGATCAGCTCGACCAGAACCTGGCATCGCTGAGTGCCGGGGGTGGTGCGGGTGATGCGTCGTTCGTCATTCAGACCAAACGAGACAACTTGCTGACGGTGCTGGGGCTACTGAAACAAGTTCTTAGGGAGCCAGTCTTTCCTGCTGACGAATTAGAACTGCTAAAACAGCAGGTACGGGCCGACTTAGAGCAAAACCTGACCGACCCCCAAAGCCTGGCAGTGAGGACAGTCTCTCAAGCTCTGAATCCCTACGAGCCGGGTGACGTACGCGCCGTGATGTCGGTTGCTGATGAAATCAAGGCTGTCAAGGATGTCGACCTGAAGGACATCAAACGAGTTTACGACGAGTTCTTTGGTTCGCAGTATGGCCAGTTGGTCATTGTCGGAGATTTCGACGAGGAACCGGTCCTGGCGGCTGTCACAGAAATGCTTTCGGGTTGGAAGCCAAAGCAGCCCTACGAACGCATCAGCCGAACGGGCAACGTAAAGGTCAAAGCCGAGTTCAAAGAACTGCAAGTCGCTGACAAGGCGAACGCCTTTTACTTTGGTGGCTCGGTCATGCCAATTAACGATGAAAACCCCGATTACCCGGCTTTGGTTGTTGGCAACTACGTCTTTGGGGCAGGGGCGTTGTCATCACGATTAGGTGATCGTATTCGTCAAAAGGAAGGCTTGTCCTACGGTGTTGGTTCGGCCCTGCGAGTCGGCGCGATTGACGAGCGAACCACCTTATCGCTGTATGCGATTTGCAATCCGGGGAACATCAAGAAGGTTCATGCCGCAGTTCAGGAAGAGCTAGCAAAAATCCTGAAGAGTGGGGTCACCGAAACCGAGCTGGAAGCGGCTAAAGACGGGTATCTTCAGCGGCAACAGGTTTCGCGGACGGAAGACCCTAACCTGGCCCGTCTGTTGGAAGAAACTCTGTACGTGGGCCGTACGCTTGAGTACTACGCCAAGCTTGAGGCGAACATTCGCAAGCTGCAGACCGGCGATGTCTCTGCCGCCTTTTCGCGACACATCGACCCGTCCAGAATTTTGACGGTGGTTTCGGGTGATTTCGCTGCTAAGGCGGCTGTGGCCGAATAGAGACAGCCCTTTTGCAGCGATGAAGCGTGTCTATGGCACAGGAGCAGGAGGGATACTGCTGCCGGCTGAAAATTGAATCGGTCGGGCCGGGATTGGTGCCTGTGGTGCAAGCTGCGGCTCCAGCCCCAAACTGGGCGAATGCTCGGGAAGGGGCGGGGGAAGTTGCCATTCTTGCTGAATGAGTGGTCCGGAGGCAGCCGGGACATCAGCATAGGAGTCGGCGAAAGTCACATACGGGGCGACCAAGTCTCGGATTGCAGCCGAGCGGTAGTAGTTGGGCCAGGTGTGGTGATACCGGATGATGTCGGTTACATCGACGTCGGTTACCTTAGGCCCTTGCCAACCCATCTTGGCTCGGTCTCTGTCGGTAAATCCTTTACGTGCCAAGGCCGCTTTGGCGAATGGTCGCCGTAGCGGATAAACGCTTAGGACGAGGTCTTTGCGGTTTTGTAAATTGAGCAATGCTTCCACGCGGCAGAGGGCGTTGCCAAACCGCTCCCCTTCGTTCAGCCAGTGGTGATCGATTGCGGCTGCGGCCAGTACCACTCGCAAGCGGCAGGGGGCTGGCAGAGGTTGCGCGAGGGTGACCCCTTCTGACGATCCCCCGCCCAATAGTTGCAGGGCAGAGACCATTACCCGTGCCCCATGGCTGTGGCCAATCAGGCAGACTGGATGATCTGGTGAAATAGCCGAGACCAAATCAGCCATGTACTTGCCATGGCGGGTGGCACGCTTCCCTAATACCGCGACATCAAATTGAACTAGTAGCGGCGACCGGCCTTCGCTGGGCCAGGTAAAAAAAATCATGGCGACCTGCTGTCCACCGCAGGCACTGGCCAGCCAGCGTGCGGTCCCGAGGCTGTCATCGCACGCGATTTGCCAATCAACAAAACTGCCATGCGACATAATGCAGACCGGTATTCCCGGCGGCAGGCTGACAAGCAGTTCTTCTAAAGATGATGGCCTTCCGCCCGGAGTTCCATCCATATCGAAAACATCAGGGGGGCAGGTTTCAATCGAGCAGGGGTTCGGCTCGGGGCAAGAGCGTGTGCTCACTATCCAATACCGGGGAACACAAGCCTGGCATGCCGTATCATCAGCCGGGGCCTGGCCACAAACGAGGAACGCCGCAACAAGTGCTACCGCTTGCTGGATCGCGCCATTTGGCCTAATTCGCAACAGGAGAATATGAGAAAGCGTGATCCCCAAGAGCGCGGCCCTCGCCATTAGTTGCGATTCAATGAATTTTCGGCGCCTGATTTCCAAACAGGTTGCCACTGCAACGTGACCAAACGGCCATACGCTGGGAATGCGGCGAGGAATCGGTATCCGAGGGGCACTTCTCAGTCGAGATCGGTTAAAAACGCCCTGAGTGGATATCGACCATTGCGGCAATTCTTGGCCCCCTGCCGCTTCGCTACCGGCAGATTCTGCCGATACGTATTCGTCGCTACATCCGGAGGCATCCGCGAGTTGGGCCTATTCGTAGCCTTTAGCGTCTTTGGTTCGACGACGTACTCCCGTTGCGAGCGATTTCAGGGTCGATCCACGAACCTTCTGAGCGACGATATCGTGCGTCAATTCCGTGTTTCCAAGCGGATATCACCGGGTTGTCAGATCAGTTCTAAGGAGCTTGGGCAAACTCACCGACCAAGCGTCCGGATTCGGCTAGTCAGCCCACCGTGCTTTGTCGTTGCAACCACATTTGAAGCATATCCTTCGTCATCAAGAATCTTGACCAAAAAACACAAACAGACCCTGCTACGCGAG
>JAIXVG010000033.1 GCA_027483145.1 Planctomyces sp. | reverse complement strand
GGCGTATACAACTCGTACTCTTCGCTCCAGAACCGCAGGAAGCTGGCATCAAAAATGATGTCCGCATCCAAAATCTGGCCCGTCATCGGATTAACACGTGACGGTCCCATGGCAAAACCGGCCTCGGCCGTAATCCACCGGAATGTGTTGTACTTCACATCTTCCGGATCCCACGTGTCTTCGTCCCGCTGCTGACGAACTTCAATCGCATTGGCAAATCCCAGCTTCTCGAAGGCCTTGTTCCACTCTTCAATCCCAGACCGCACAATTGGCCGCAGGTGAACCGGCAGCGTTCGTTCCAGATAGAAGATCACCGGGTCTTTAGGAGGAGACAGCTTGGCCCCCGCATCTAACTTCTGCAAATCCCAGCGGGTGATATACCGGACAAAATGACGATCATCCAAGTTCTCAGAAAAGTCCTTGGTGACCGCCAGGAAGTAGCCCACTCGGTCATCAGCCTTCCGAGGCTTGTATCCAGTTTGTGGCAGCGTACTGATGCTGTAGTGAACCTGAACCATCAGCCCGCGCGGATCAGGAACCGTATCGAGGTTCGTATTGCCACTGTAAACCGCTGCCACCTGCAACTGGACATTGCTATCAAACGCCTTCACCTTAGCAATGGTCGACCGATCGTATTCGAATTTGGCGCCAAGAGATCGACCAATCTGCTCATCATCGCTGAAGAACACCCGCGTCATATCAACCAGATGACCACCAGTCGTATCGGCCACAATTGGCAGGGCATACAGCACACTATCGCTGTAGGCCAGCTTGACCGCGTTTGCTTCAGGCGACCCCGGCTTCGCCTTAAATCGCACGTTCTTTCGAATGACGTGCATCTTGTCGCCAACCTTGCGGAAGTTCCAAATGACATCATCACCCCAGGTCATCCCGCCGATCACCAACCCGGCGCTGATCCCGCGTGCGATCGATGACAGGACCACATAATCCTTATCAAGCTGATTCGCTTTCAGATCGACCAGCACCTGCTGATCTTTGTGGTAGATGGTCCACAGCCCTTCAGCCTTTTTCGCCCCTGCGATGGCTGCTTCAAACTTGGATGGAGCAGGCCCTCCCGCCGGTGCATCCCCCTCGGCCGCAGACACAACCGCACAGCAAATCAAACTCAGGTAACAAAAGGAGGCAGTCAAGAAAGTTTTCAAGGCAATGACCCTGCTAAACATCACAGAACTTTTCATGTAATGGAATGAACAATTGTTGACCACAACCTGCAAGGCGATGACGGCCAACCCGCCCCCTTGCCCTGACCGTTGGACAACTCCCAACGCCCAATATCTCACCGGTCCGATCTGAATTCGCTAACGCGGATTTTTTCAACCAGCCAGACAGGCTTGACTTCGCACTGTGTGGCTCCACATGGAGCAATCGACTCAAGAGAGTTCTAGGGACCCAGCCACCAAAACCACTACAGAATCACCAATACCAACTCGCTCGGGAGACCCAGCGATGACAAACCGCTGGGCAAGATAAATCCTGAACACCACACAATCTATGCATTATGGCACGGACGCGGAGGTTTAGGTAAGCCGTAAACAGGCCAATTTTCGCCCACCAATTGGCCTAAACTGACGGTGGCAAGGGCCGAAACCAATCTAGCAACCAACCAATCTGTTGCTTTTGGACATCATTTCGGACCATCCACCCCGTCAGCAAATCACAAGTTTCGTACCGTGAACTTGGATCCCTCCGGTCTCTTAGTACGAACCAATTGGCTGGGGCAGCGACAAAAAATCGAAAATCCGATTGGAACTCGTCACGGCGTTACTCCTCCAGCGGCCCCGTCTCGGCCAACTTTAACCCGGTCCGGCTCACGCCTCCCTGCTCCTGCAGTCCCAACCCTAACCGCTCCCGTGCCAAGTTGGCCCACGGACCCCGTTTGTCGAACTTCAGGTACTGCTCCCAGTGGTTTCGGGCAATTCGCTCGCTGCCAGTCCGCTGCAAAATCTCCGCCAAATGGATATGGGCGTCAGGAAAGTCGGGATGAATATCGAGCGCAGCCCGCAATGCCTCCAACGCATCAGCCGTCTTCCCCAACTGGGCCAGCACGCAACCATATTGAGTCCAGGCTTCGATGTAAGCCGGATCAAGCTCGACCGCCATCCCGTACCGTTCAGCCGCCGCAGCCACTTCGTCATTCCGGTACAGCGCATCAGCCAGTTGGAAATGCAGCACCGGATTCGTTGGCTGCTCGTGTAACGCCCGCCTCACGGCCTGGATCGCCGCGGCGACCTCTCCCCCTGCAAGCAACTCGTCAGCCGCCAGCAGCCAATCCTCAACCGTCCAATCTTGCGACTCTGGTGTTCGCTTCAAGGCCGATGTCATCTGCCGCACAACATCTAACCCGGAGGGCTTCATCGAAAGACTGGCAACCTCCTCTGCTCCAACCACTTCTGCAGGCTCATCCCCAAAATCGAATTGCCGCTGCCCGGACTCGGCTTCGAACAGTCCTGCCTCGTCCCGCAAAAACAGCGATCGCCCACGCACCAGCAGTTCTAATTGGGCCAGCGGCCTGTCGATCGACGGCAGCAACGATTGTAGGCCGGTCAGGCTCGCACGTATTGTCTTGGGAGCGACACCTTCTGCCAGAAGCTGCGCCAGCCGCCGCGCACCAACCACTTCGTGATAGTCAAAATAGGGCAAGCGATAGACCCGCTTGGCCGCCGAAATCAGCCCCTGACGCTCCCAGGCTCGAATGCGCGATGCCGGAATCTCCAGTAACTGGCTCAGCATGGCAGGTGTATATAGCCGCCGCGAGTTCTCCGGATCGAAGTGAACCCCAATCAGCCCCAGCCACTCTGCTTCGCTTAACAGCCTTAGCGACTGACCCTGTTCGCGCAGCCCCTGGGCTTGTTCTAGCTTGACCGATGTTCCCCCATCCGACTCCAGCGGCCAACCCTCGTCCCCCACCACCAGCATCGTCGTTTGCCGACTAATGTGCTCCGCTGAAATTCCGCCGTGAGCTTCCGTTAACTCAAACGCCTGCCGATGGGTCATCGAGGCCAGCGTCCCGGTAAAGGCCACCCGCTCACCAGCCAGCGTGGCCGACCGATACGAATCGAGCTTATCCCCCTTAGGCGGCGTCTTGTCGCGCGGCGTCTCTTGAGTTTCATCCACAGCGATTCGAGTATCCATCGGAAAACCTGAACGACAAAAGCGGGCATCCACAGCCACGTCTACTAATTCTACGGCAGGCTGAGCCTAACTGCCTATTCACTCACCCCCACGCACACCAGCTCGCGTCACCTCCCCTCCCCCGAACAATCGCCACAAACCACAAACTCATAAGCATTTGCCATGGCCTGCCCTGCTGCCTGAACCGTTCTTGATTCACCCGCTCCCGCCACGTCCCAAGCTCCTCGAACGATCCTCATTTCCGTCCAGCCTGTGAACCGGCGAAGCTCAGTTTTTGTGTGCCAGCGGTTTTGCCAGTACGCTTGCAAACCAAGTATCCAGAAAAGGATGCACTGACCGACCCTGTGCTACACAACCCGAATTCTGTACCGCAGCAATGCGTTAGTTCACTCGGCGAATTGCTATAATCCGCCTGCAGGCAGAAGCCACGTCGGAAATTGAGTCCCCAACTCGCTTCATTCCCCGCCCCAAACGAACTAAAACAGAAAAATCAAGCGGGTCGATCAGCTGCGGCCAGTGAGCACCTGCCGCCGGCCAGTCAGCCCGACTCAAACACAACTGCATCGTCTCAGGAAAGTTGCATGTCAGCCCTACACGAAGTCGATTCCGAACTCTTCTCCGTCATTGAGTTGGAACGCGCCCGTCAAAAAGATGGCCTCGAACTGATTGCCTCCGAAAACTACACGAGCGCCGCAGTGCTGGAAGCGGTCGGGACCGTCCTGACGAACAAATATGCAGAAGGTTACCCCGGCCGTCGGTACTATGGGGGCTGCGAGCATGTCGACGTTGTCGAAACCCTGGCTCGTGATCGCGCCTGCAAACTCTTCGGGGCCGAACATGCCAACGTGCAGCCCCATGCTGGTTCCCAGGCTAACATGGCCGTCTTCATGTCTATCCTGAAGCCTGGCGATACATTCCTGGCCATGGACCTCTCACACGGCGGGCACCTCACACATGGGATGAGCCTCAACTTCTCCGGACAGCTTTACAACGCGATCCATTATGGCGTTCGCGAAAGCGACCACCTCATCGACTTCGATCAAGTCGCCCGACTTGCCAAAGAACACAAACCCAAATTGATTATCGCCGGTGCCAGTGCCTACCCGCGCGAGATCGATCACGCTCGCTTTGCCGAAATCGCTCGCGAAAACGGGGCACTCTTCATGGTCGATATGGCCCACTATTCGGGCCTCGTCGCGGCTGGTGTCCACAACAGCCCTGTCCCCCATGCCGATTTTGTCACTTCAACGTCTCACAAAACATTGCGTGGACCTCGCTCGGGCTTCGTCTTGTGCAAAGAGGCTCACGCGAAGGGAATCGACAAAACCGTGTTCCCCGGCCTGCAAGGCGGCCCATTGATGCACGTAATCGCAGGAAAGGCAGTCTGCTTCCACGAAGCACTCCAGCCATCTTTCCGCAAGTACATCGAACAAGTCGTCGCCAACGCTCGCACCTTGGCCGAAACCCTCAAATCGGGTGGCGTGCGACTGGCTTCCGGCGGAACCGATAACCACCTGATGCTGTGCGATGTCACCTCAGTGGGACTGACCGGCAAGATTGCTGAGCACGCACTCGATGCCGCCGGTATCACCGCCAACAAAAACATGATTCCCTACGATCAACGCAAGCCATTAGACCCCAGCGGTATTCGCCTGGGTACAGCCGCCCTGACTACCCGCGGCATGAAGGAAGACGAAATGCGCCGCGTCGGCCAGTGGATCCTCAACATCTTTGGCCACGCCGAAGATCAGGCCGTCATCACCCGCGTTCGGAACGAAGTCAAATCCTTCTGCGAAGCCTTCCCCGTCCCCGGCATTCGCTAAGCGATCCCAGCGTTTCTGCGGCCACCGCTTCACCGAAACCAACCTACTTAAACAGGCGGCCCCCTTGGGGCCGCCTGTTCTTCTTTCCCCCCTCGCGCTCGATGCAATTTCTCTGTTTAGCGATTATTCCATGAATTCCGCCTGAGGGATTTTCCGCAACCAAGCTAACTTTCCTACCTCAGCTATAAACGTGAGCCATAGTTCAAGTAGGTGGTCGCCGGTCCCCGGCTTTGCCAGGCAATCTGCCCGACTGGCACCGACAACCAACTGCTTCCCGCAACAACTATGGACACTCTTCCCCATGGCAACCGTGATTGACAAACAGCCCGCTCCGCTGTTTGAAACCACCAATATCGGTCTTGCCCAGGGATCCCCTCCGTCCCAGCCGGAAGCATTTCCCGATTCACTGCACGAACTCGCTGGCACTCCCGAACAATCAGCCGACCAAGATCCTCTCACCGACGACTCCGGGTCGGGCAGCCAGGCCAAAGTTCAAATGGTCGATGGGGCCTCCCACCGACTCGAAGCCCAGGCTATCGCTCTCTTACGAGCCAGACTTCGCAGCGCGGCCATCGTTCTGGTTGCAGGCCTGTCTGTTTTCTTTCTTCGCGCTCACTTCGAAAATGACCAGCCCGCCCCGTGGCTTCGTGGCTGCGTCCTGATCAATACCGTTGTCTGCCTTGCCTTCCTGTTAGGCCGCCGAACTCTCAGCATCGCCCAACTCCGGTGGATCGAGCCCCAGCTCTTTCTTCCCGTCGTGGCCCAGATGAGTCTCTTGCAACTGGTACTCATGTATAGCGCCGCCAGCCGCGAGGACATGGTCCGCCTCTGCTATATCATGGACTCGGGAGCAATGGGGACAGCCGTCATGATGCTCGCCTATGCGATGTTCATGCCCAATGGCTGGAGGCGCACTGCGCTCGTCCTCACTCCCATCGCCATGCTTCCCCCCTTAACCATCTGGTACGCTCGCGCCACTAACGACAGCGTCGCCCAGATGGTCCCTAACTGGTATGCCTGGGAACTGGCCCTCATCCTGCTCATGGTCGCTTGCGTCGGTATTCGCGGAACCGTCACCATGGCCGCCCTCCGCAAGGCAGCTCAAAAAGCTCAGCTACTCGGCCAATACCGGCTCAAACATCTCATTGATGCCGGCGGCATGGGTCAGGTCTATCTGGCTGAGCATCAACTCCTTAAGCGGCCTTGCGCCGTGAAGCTGATTCAGCCACAGCATGGAGCCGACCCCGTCGCCATGGCCCGCTTTGAACAGGAAGTTCGCAGCACCGCCCGGCTATCCCATTGGCATACTGTTGAAATCTTCGATTACGGCCATACCGAAGACGGCACGTTTTACTACGTGATGGAATACCTGCGCGGGATGAATCTCTCGCAACTTGTCCAACGCTTTGGCCCTCTCCCCCCCGAACGGGTGATCCATTTCCTGCGGCATACCTGCGCTGCCCTGCACGAAGCCCATAGCCTCGGCCTCATTCACCGTGATCTCAAACCGGCCAACATCTTCGCCGCGCGGCGAGGAGGCTTCTACGATATGACCAAACTCCTCGACTTCGGCCTCGTTCAAGACGTCGGGCATAGTGATGTCAGCACCACTTCATTTGGCGATGTCAAAGTCCAAAGCCCTATTGCTGGCTCTCCCGCTTTCATGTCCCCCGAACAATCAACCGCTGAAGGACCACCCGATTCCCGCAGCGATATCTATGCACTGGGCGCTTCGGCCTATTTCCTGTTAACAGGCTCTCCCCCATTCCAGGGAAAGAATGCCGCCCAGTTAATGATTGCCCACGCCCGCGACCCCGTTCCCCCATGCAGTAAGTGGGATGTCGTCGTCCCCGCCGATCTCGAACGAATCGTCCTGAAGTGCCTCGCCAAGAAACCCGAAGATCGCTACTCGAACGTGCTGGAAGTCGAACACGACTTGCTCGCCTGCTGGGATGCCGGCAAATGGACCCCCGCCCGCGCCGCCGCCTGGTGGAAAGAACACTGGCCCCACATCGATGAAATCATCGATTAACCCAGCAGTTCAATTTCGCTAGAGTCATGTCTCACACAGTAGTAGCGGACCATCGCCCCTCCGTTATGCTTACATTGCCGGAAGCGCGCACTCCGAGAACGACCGTCTCGCTGGACTACACGACAGACTCTTTGCCCTTCACGCTGTTGGCTAACAGCAACGGCTACGATTGCACTCAATACAAGCAGGTAGAATGCATGAGCAATCAGCAAGCAACACCAAACAGCGAGCTGAAACCTCCACCTGATATTGCCTCAGCCCGACCAAAACCTCGACAGTTTCGCTGGCGAATCATTCCCGGAACGATTTTGACAATCTTTTCCGTAGCAACTTCCATTTCTTCGGCGGTCATGGCAATTCTTGTTGGGTATTCCAACATCGCATACGGTTGGATCGACATCAATCCGGAACTTCCATCTCTCAGCGAATTAGCAATTACTCCGACCCGGGTTTTTGCTTGGAATTGTTCCTGCTTGAGCGCCCTCGCGGCAGGACTAGGTGCGTATGCTTGGTTCCAAGGTAGATGGCGAATCGCATGGTTGTGGACTGTCGCCTGGTTCTCTCTTGCGGGATTTTCCACCTGGTTTAGGTCGCTTTAACGGATTAGGGATCGCTGTGCAGACCATCGCCGCTCCGTTATCGTTAAACCACCGGAAGCGTCCACTCCACAAACCACCTCTTCATCAGTCTGCACAGCAGAAACTAGATCTGAGTCGTATCCCCACCAGGCCGAACCGAGTTGTCGCAACCCCATCAGTCATCATCACCCAACGCCATTCCGGCGCAAGGTCGCTCGCGGTTCATCACCGTCAGCATGGCGCTATTGGTTCTAATCACCTGGCTCATGCTGTGGCCCCTTAACGTTCCCTTAGGCATCCCCGGCGAGTGGGTGTGGGAACGTGCCGAAGCCAATAGCGACCTCCTCTTCAACCTGGCACTGGTCGCCCTGGCTGCCGGGCTTTACTACGTCTTCGTCGGCGCGGGTCTCCGCGCCCTCTACACCGCAGGTAAAGCCCAAACTGGCGTTTGGCTTTCGTTTCTCGCACTCGCCGGCTTCGGCTGGCTATGGGTCGTGCAAGACTCGGGAACCCCAGCAACCAGCCTTGGCAAAACTCCATTCGTCCTCTACTACGAAGCGACCTCTGGCTACTTCTTCGAGGCCCGGTATAAAGTCACCAACACTTCAACGTTTCTCACTAACTACGAAGCGATGATGGCCCAAGGGGATGTCCTCCATATCGGAACGCATCCCCCCGGCCTCTTCCTTTGGTTCCGCTGGCTGGGTCAGCTTGTCGATCAATCCCCTGCACTCGTCACTTGGGCCAAGTCTCTCGAACCTGAAACCGTCCGCGAAGCCTTCGCTGTTCTCGCCAAAAATACAGCAAACTCTCCTCATCCATTATCTTCCAACGACCGCGTGATTCTCTGGCTATCTGCCCTCGCAGCCCAAGCATTGGCCGCCCTCGCGGTCATCCCCCTTTTCCTGTTGGTACGCGAACTAACCACCGACGAATGCCGCAATCGAACCGCCTGGCTGACCGCGGCCTATTGGCCCACGGTCCCAGCCCTCGCAGTCTTCCTCCCCAAATCGGATGCGATTTTTCCGACGTTTGCACTTTGTTCGTTGTGGCTAGTCGTTCGCGGGCTAAGGACCAGGACCCCCGGCTACTTCATCGGGGCCAGCAGCATTATTTGGCTGGGAATGATCGCCAGCCTCGCCTTCTTGCCGATCGCTCTCATTGCGGCCGTAACCGTCGTGCAGTGGTACGCCACGAGTCGTGCGCTACCAACAGCCCCTTCTCGTTCCTGGTTGTCCAGTACCGTCTTGCCCCTGGCCGTCTCAGCCGCAACATTCGCCCTCCTCACCATCTTCTTCAGTTGGTACTGCGGCCTCAATCTCATTGCCGTCTGGTCCTGGAACTACCACAACCACGCCGGTTTCTACACCCAGTTCACCCGAACCTATTGGAAGTGGCTGCTGGCAACCCCAATTGAAATTGCATTTGCCATAGGACTGCCCGTCGCCTCGCTGGCCATCTGGAAGTCTTCAATCGCGCTCCGCTTGCTGCTGCTTGAACGCCGCCAATCACAGACGCTTTCAGTCAACGCCCCGACAGAGCCCGATCGAGCACGAGTTTCATTCCCATCATTCACCCCCGCCATCGGCTTCGTCTTCACTTGCCTCGCTGTCATAGCCCTCCTGTGGATCACCGGCAAGAACTCAGGCGAGGCAGCCCGCCTCTGGCTGATCTTCCTACCGCTATTCTTAGTTGCCCTCGGCACCATCGAAGGCCAGCCGTTGCCACCAGCCAATCAACGCCCATCCCCCACACTCGAAGAGGTCGGCCTCATTGTCCTGGCTGCCCAACTCGCCGTCTCAGCCCTCACCGTGTCGCGCATCGCTGGCTTCCAATTCACGGCTTCATGAACCGATTGGTCCCAGCTCCATTCTTCTGGCCAGCACAACCGCTGCAATCGTCACAGCCCGTCACACACTCACCAACCACCCCCTAACCGGCCGACCTAATCTTCAAGGCGCGCTTCATCCAGTTGTTGCGGCTCGCGGCCTTGGATTCAGCAGTTAAACCCATGCCAAGACGCGACGGTGAACCGCAATACGGTCAAAACCGCAGTCACGGCCGGACCTCTGCCATGCAGCCTCTCACCGCTCCACCAATCCTCGCCCGGCTCCCCAGCCCAGCCCCGGCCGGTTTGCTTCGCCGGTTATCAGTTCGACTCTTACTTATCTTTTGCTGCCTGCCATTCGTCCTCGTTGGCTGCGAAGAACCACTGCTCGAATACACCGAGGTCAAGCGGCCAGACGAGAGAATCTCCGCAGCCGAGTTCGCCAGCTTCAAAAAAATCGTCTCAGAGCTCCCCGATGGCAAGCTCCCAGAACTACCAGACGTCTTCTTGCCACCTCCCGACTGGCAACCCAATCGCACCCTTTCCATCGCCGAGCTAACTTCCCTCGCACTCACCGAAGGGAAAGACCGCTGGGCAATCCCCTTCCTCAGCCGGTCATTCAAGAACTCAAAACGCTTAACCCAACTGGCCCGTCGCGAAAAACTGACGGTCGAACAATTCCTCGGCCTCTACTTGACGATTGGCATCGCTCACGCCCGAACCCAAACCATTCCTGTTGCCGCTCTCAAAGCCCTGGAAAAGCAGTCGCTAGTTGAACTCGACACGATGCGCCGCGACGATCGACCGATGGTCAGCCTTTCCAGCGAAGCCCGCGACGATGTGCTAACTCAGGGGATCTGGCTTGCCCGCTTGCAGCGAGCACAGCTCTTGCTGATGGTCCCCGACGAAAACCTGTCGCTCGTTTTGAAGCATGCCGATTTTCTCAAGACCTCTCTTCCCGGCCAGTTCTTGTCTGACCCGATCGAACCTGTCGCCAATCGCCGCGATGAGTTGGGGATGCCCTTCGACGATTCCGACCCGTCACGCGACGATGCCACCCTTGATTGGTCTCAACTGACCTGGAAGTCCGATCGCATAACCCTCCCCGAACTGCCAGCCGACAGCCCACTACCCACAGAACCTACAGGGAAAACCCCCTAGCCGGGCCTCCACTCCGCTCGTGTACCGGGTGCCACTGCTGGCTTGCCAGCAGTGCGACTTCACCGGCTACTCCCTGCGTCTAGTCCCTCAAAACGAAAACTCGCGACGCCCAAACTCCTCCCAACGCACAAAAAGCGATCCCCTTTTGCGGCCCTTGCTCTCCATAGACAGCCATCCCGTTCCTACCCCATAATACGCGCCAGACAGCCGTCACGATCGCTCCATTCCACCGTGGCAGTCGGCAGCAGTTTTTCTTCCATCATCAATCATCTTTCCCCCTCAGGTTTCCCCCATGCCCGTCCGAGGAATTCGCGGAGCAACCAGCGTCACTGCCGATAGTCCCAGCCTGATTCATGCTGCGACCCGAGAGCTGCTGGAAACGATCCTGAAGGTCAACGACATCACTCAGTTTGAAGAGATCGTCTCGGCGATTTTCACCACCACCCCCGACTTAACCAGCACCTTCCCCGCCGAAGCAGCCCGTGCCATTGGCATGGCCCAGGTTCCGCTCCTGTGTGCCTCGGAAATCGATGTCGCAGGTAGCCTTCCCCGCTGCATCCGCGTCCTGCTGCACATCAACACCGAGATGCACCAGTCGAGCATCAAGCACGTCTATCTCCACGAAGCCAAACGCCTCCGCCCCGACGTCACCTCCGCTCAATAGCCCTGTTCCAGTTGATTGAAGGCGGTTCCCGCGATCCGCTGCGGCAGCCAAAGCGACCGACTACAAGACTAGACTCCGCAGGCGTTAGATCATCAAACTGAGCGGCGTGGCGCTAGCCACCGGTACAATTCAGACCCAGTGCTCCACCACCTAACGGCTCGTTGCGAGCCACTATTTCCTGGACCAGGCCAATCATGCACATGCGATCAAAACTCTTGATCGCGTTCCTGGCCATTCTGCTCGTTTCGTGTGGCCGGCTCTTTGGAAAGTCGCGTCTGGCAGAGACGAAACGCCGTGGCAACCTCATTGTTCTAGCAATAGAGCAATATCATGCCGACAACCACGAATACCCAACCAAACTCGAATTGATGCTGCCAAAATACATTGAAACGCTACCCAATCCAGTATGGGGTGTACGGAAGTGGAAATACTCCCGAACAGTCACCCGCAACGATACTCCCGACTTTGAGCTGAGAGTTAATGAATCATCGCAAACTGGCGACGGAATGTGGCGATACTATGCCTACTATCCCGTTACGAAAGGATGGGAGATTGGCGATTAACTCCAAGCCTGAACTCAGCACGACTGCCAATTTCGTGCGTCCCTCCTTAAAAGCACCGCCATTGAAGCTCGAATACAACCCGCTGACCCAATAGTCAAACACACGAAATCGCCTGCGACGCCAGCAAACCACAGTACCCAGTCACCCACTCTCGGCGGATCTGCCAATACTCGGGTAGTTCCGGCAGGGTTTCCTGCAGAATCTCCAGCTCCCCGTTTGCAGTTTCTCGGCAAGTCGACCACACCCAAGGTGGCACAATCGTAGCCCACGGTACCCGCCATCCAGGAATTTCGTGTAGATTCGATGAAGGCTTCGGCAGAAAGCTGATGCGGGTAAACTCTTTCCTGTATAACGCTTTAGCGTAAACAGATTGTTTCTCTCCGACCGACGGTGCGAATTGGTCGATCCCGCCCGGCCGGACAACCGTACACAGTTGAAGTTTTCTTCTCAATGTCGAATGAGATCGTTCTAAGTGTCGAGAACGTCAGCAAACGGTTCAGCATCGGTCGTCGCGAGCGATACTACCGCCTCTCCGAATCGCTGGAATCGATCGGCCGAATGATGGTAGGAATGGCCCTTCGGCCCCCCCCCTCCGATACCGGTTCTGCCCAACAACTTCCCCCCACCGATTCAGAAGACTTCTGGGCCTTGAAGGATGTGTCATTCGAGGTCAAACGGGGCGAGATTGTAGGAATCATCGGCAGGAACGGGGCCGGCAAAAGCACTCTCCTCAAAATTCTGTCGAGAATCACTGAACCAACTTCAGGCCGAGTCGGCCTCAAGGGCCGAGTCGGAAGTTTGCTGGAAGTTGGCACAGGCTTTCATCCCGAGTTGACCGGCCGAGAAAACATCTTCCTGAACGGCGCAGTACTGGGGCTGTCTCATTGGGAAGTGAAGAAGCGGTTTGATGAAATAGTGGCCTTTGCGGAAGTCGAAAAGTTTTTAGACACTCCGGTTAAACGATATTCGAGCGGGATGTACATGCGGCTGGCATTTGCTGTTGCGGCCCACCTCGATACAGAAATTCTGATTGTTGATGAGGTGTTGGCGGTCGGCGATGCGGGGTTTCAAAAAAAGTGCTTAGGAAGAATGCGTCATTTGGCAGCGGAAGACCGGACAGTTCTGTTCGTCAGTCACAACATCGCC